>JBGTLQ010000072.1:0-12884 GCA_041744075.1 Terrimicrobiaceae bacterium | reverse complement strand
CACGGATTGCAGACTTTTTTGAATTTTCAGAAGACTCGTGGCAAGGCACAAAGGCTCGGCGAAGTTATAGAGCCAGAGGGAACAACTGCTTGCTGTCCGAGTTGAAATGGGTGATCCTAGTTTCATTCTGGCACCTAACCTCATGATGAATCTACAGGGTCAAGATACAATAATCGCTGTGAGGGCTCGTTTGGTATGAGAAAATTTAAGGGACATCTTGAGTTTTCCGCTTTTGGGACACTGCTATTTTACGCGGTTGTTTGGATGCCGATTTACCTTTTGATGACCAGTGTTCTCATCTCTGCGATTTGTGTGTTCCTTGCGGGGCCGATTTACGGATTGATCATGATTTATGTGGGAAGCTTCCCTGCCGCGCTCCTTGCTTTCGCCTGTGCATGTGTTGGATATCTTGTGTCGCGATTGCTTGTCAGAAAAATGTGGGAGTCGCCGGAATCGTTTCTTTAATCTCATCAGAATATCCATGAAATCAGGCGACTTCACGAAACCCTACGGTATTGACGACTATTCGGAGGAGTTTGCAGACATAATGGATCCCGTCTTTGTGCAGCGAACATTTGTCACTCGCTCCGCATTGGTCGCGAGGGCATTGGTAAACGGCTGTCGAGTGACAAAGGATTACCATGGGGAGCATTACGATCCTGAGCTGTATGACTTGGTGCCAGGAACTTGGGACCATGAGCACTGTTCCGTCTGCCTATTTACCATTTGTGACGACCACACTTATTGGGAAAATGGAGAGAGAATCAAGTTGCTCTGCGATGCGTGTCACGAGGTTTATCAAAGAGGCTGCGGCAGCTCCGCGGGATGACAATCACTGGAAAAATCCTTGACATTGTGCAACTGGTAATGAGGCTATTTAGATATGAGATCGGTCTTTGTATGCTTTTCAGTTTTCACCTTTTTGGGTTTTGCAACGGTCTGCCCAGCCCAGATCCTTATTGACAATTTCGAGGTGGTAAGTGGCATCGTTCAGGAATCGACGCCTCCAGGATCTTTGACGCAGAATATCACCATTGATAGCCAGACCGCGAGTCGTACCCTCCTTGCGGATGGACCCGTGGCTCTTGATTCGACAGGCTCACTATTGACCGTTGCTTTTTTAGATCAGCCTGGAATCGCGCAGGTCAATTACACCAGTTTTGAGATTGACCTCTCGAGTTTGCCGATTTTTTCCATATCAATGGCCCAATTCAGTAGCCCGGTTGACATTGGCATCATTTTCAATAGTGCAGAGGGGGCCGGGGAGTTGGCCACTATTTTATCGATTCCTGCTCTGGCCAACCCTCAGAGTTTTGAGGTGAATCTAAGCACCCTGTCGAATTTCACTCCAGAGTTTCTCACAAGAGTGAATGGCATCGAAATTGGAATTCAACCGCCAACGCCTGCAGAATTGGTCGGGTCCATTCAGCAACTGGCTTTTGTGCCGGAACCCTCGTCGGCTGCTCTGTTGGCTTTAGGTTGCGGATTCTTCGCCTTCTCAAGGCAAGTCCGGCGTCGGGTTGGCTGATCGACCCTGTGAATTAGCAAGAGTGTGGTCCTCCCCGATTGTGGAGGGAGCATCTTGCTCCCTTCTGATGGCTTTGCGAAAATAAGATGGCCACTGAACCCCGTCTGTTTCCCTGTGGAGTTCCAAAGCAACCCACGTTCTTTACGCTTTCATCGCCACCTCCACACAGTGGAGGAGGTTGTTGATCATGTGGAGTGCGATGCATGGATAGATGCTGCCGGTTTTCCAACGCAGAATTCCCAAGGCGACGCCCATGAGGAAAATGTAGAGCAGGCCCACCCATCCATACTGGATGTGACAAGCCGTGAATAACACCGCTGGCACAAGGATTGCGCCCCAAACACCCAGCTTTTTCACCCACCCAGAATAGGCATATCCGCGAAAAAGCAATTCCTCGTGCAAAGGGGCCACCACGCTGATCGCAAAGAAAAACCAGAAGGGAGAATGGATGCCCTCAGAGATCATCGTGAGAGCCTCTCGTGTCGTTTCGTCCATAAACCCATCGGCGAGGTAGCCCACGCTTAACACAGCTGCGCCGATCCCAAAAGCCCACAAGATCGACGGCATCCATTGCAGGCTGTGCAGGCCAAGCCGCTGTTGCCAGCCTTCACGATTTTGTGGGCCGCAGGCAATTAGGAGACCGAGCAAACACAACCACCCTGCCATTGTGATCTGCCTGAAGACAGTGCCATCACGCATGAACGTGTTAAAAGCATCATCGCTCAAATCTCCGCCTGCTTCCAAAACAGGTAGGATCAGCGTCAACACCACGGCTCCCATCTGAAGAGCCAGAAAGGCGACCGCAAGGCCAACCACCCAGACCAATACAATCCAGCCGGAGGGTGGGGAGATTTCGGGCGGATGGATCAAGTTTTTGCGCCGTAGAAAAAGATAAAAGACCGCGGCAGGAACCAAGGTCGCAAGCGTTCCGAAGGCCGTGCCTGCCACCACGCAGGCGAGTAGTGCCACCACTCCAGCAGCAGTTTGACGACGCTGCAGTGACAGCACCAACAGGCAAAGGCCAGCCAAAGCACCACCCAGAAATCCCGAAGTGACCCGAAGGCCCACCTCGATCAGAGACATAACTTGAGGAGGAATTTCAAATCGTGGCTCGCTGGCTGTCTGCTTGGCAGCGAGGGGATTAACCCCGCCTTCGTAGGCAAACCGCCGCGCTTGCTCAAACTGCTCAACGTCCTTCCACATGCCAGGAAAATATTTGCCGCCAGTGACTTCGAATTGTGCACGGGCCGTTTCGCGGTCCCCAGCCAAAAGCGCCTGTTGGGTGAATTGGAAACGAACATTGAGATTCTCTGGGTCCGTGGCCAACCAAGTTTCAAAGCCCCGCTTTGTCCTTTCCCAATCAAGCCGTCCTTCTTCAAAAACCAATTGGTTTTTGACAGGCATCATATTGGCCATCCAAACAAGCCGCGCATATTGCCAGTCCTGCTTCTCGGTTGGCTCGGCGTCAGCCTGTTCTGAGATCCATGCTTCAAAGTCACCTACTTCTCCATGCCAGCGCGGCAACAGCCAGTAACAGGTATTTGTGAAATAGCGTCCATAAGTTGGCTGAAGTGCGATGGCCTCATTAACAAACTCAAAATACACATCACGGTCCCATCCTTGGCCGAGGGCGACGGATTGCCCGGCCTCATACCACCCGGGGCACGATTCCTCCAGTTCTGCAGCACGATCCAAAATTTCCCACGCTCGGTCCAAGCGTTCCTCCATCAAGCGCCAGCCTTCGGGTGTCACCTCCTTCGCCCATCCACTTCCACGTGCCGTCCAGGCGTATTGGGTCAGAGCCATGGCCAGACTAACCTGCGCGGTAATATTTTCGGGACGTTCGCGGGCCCATGATTCATAAAACGTCATCGCCTCCGTGGCCTCAGGCTCGGCCCTCTCGAATCTCGTAGCCGTGCCATAAAAATGCGAAAGCAGCCATGTGCCGCCATCGAGGGCCTCTTTGCTTGTGCGCAATTCCGCAGCAAGCGCTTCCAAACCTTCCGTGTCCCCAGCCTCTCGCAATTGCTTGGTTTGAGCTACTACCTCCAAATAGCGATCATACGCGGGGGAAATCGATTTAACGGGCTCAGCGGGAGGAAGTTCCGCAGCAATAATGGAGCCCAAGGCGGCAAAACCAAGGATTGCGATGAAGAAACGGCTGGCGAGAGTTTTCATAAATCGGCCGGACAATACCGAAAAACTCCTCGCTGGCAAAGCCTTGTAGATTCAGTCGATCATGGCGACGCATTCCAAAAGTTTCAAATTTGAGTGATTGGTTTACGAAGCCGGTCCCGCAGTCGCGGGGCCAGCGCTCCCAGTGTTGCAACTTTCCAGATGCGCCCATATGAGACGGCTCTTGATTTTACATCACAGCTTTAGGATAAAATTATTCGACCTTTTCAGGTCTCCCGCAGATCGTTTTATTTAAGCTTATGAATCAAGACCTGCCTCAGCCATCTTTTCTGCCATCATTCCTGGCGTCGCTCATACCACTGTTCTTTTATTCAGTAATCATTGCCGGGATTGTTTTATGGTTGGCCCCTAGAAAAGGACAATCCCAACTCTGGGCACTTGCCGTTCTCATTCCATGTGTCGGACCCTTTGTGCTCTTTTATTTTTTGTCTCTTACCGACAAAAAGGTATTGGATGATATTGCTGACTTGAAGAAACAAATCGAGACAGAAAAACCTCCGTTGCAATAAAATGAAAATCAAAATTGGTCGTGTTCTAATGTATGTCAAAGATTTTGAGGGTCTTGCTGCTTGGTATTGTGAAGCTTTTGGGTTCAAGATTAAGAAATACAGCCTAGAGGCTCGATGGATCGAGGTTTGAACCATCATGCGACCTCTGCTTTTCACGACTTTCTTGATAGCACTGGCATGGGGAACACGCGTGGGTGCTGAGCCTGTGGTTCTTCGTGTGATCGATGAAACCATCGAAGTGGACGGTAAAAAAGTTCCGACTTTTGGGATTGTTCAGCCCAATGGAGAGCGTGGAATCACGGTTAACCAGGAGGAGGGGTTTCATGTGATTGTCAAAAACGAGCTTTCCGTCCCGACGTCTATTCACTGGCATGGGCTGGTTCTGCCAAATTTGCAGGATGGGGTTCCCTACGTGACACAAAATCCGATTCCGCCGGGGGGCCAACAAGAATACAAATTTCCGTTGGTGCAGAGCGGTACCTATTGGATGCATTCCCACTATGGTCTCCAAGAACAGTCTCTTGCTTCCGCTCCGCTCATTATTACTAACAAGGAGGAACTCGCAGATCGCGAAGTGGTGATGATGCTTTCTGATTTTAGCTTTGAGCGCCCCAGTGAGATTTTGGACAAGCTCAAACGGCCTGACAAACCCAAGAAGCCCATGGCTGGAAAGGAGATGGCGAAACCGCAAGCTGTGAAAAAACCCGCGAGGGTTCAGGTTTGGGATGACTCTACTCAAGCGTTTGTGGCTACGGTCGAGGAACGGTCCCCAGTGGATATTGATGTGATTTATAATGCGCTGCTCGCCAATCGTCGGACCCTTGATGACCCTGAGATCACCAAAGTGTCGGCGGGTGAGAGTGTGTTGCTCCGCATCATTGCAGGTGCCACGGCCACCAATATTTTTATCGATACCGGCGTTCTTGATGCGGAATTGTTGGCTGTGGACGGGCAATCTATTCAGCCAATGAAGGGCCGATTTTTCCAATTAGCTTTGGCTCAGCGCATTGAGCTGCGTGTGAATATTCCTGATCAGGGCGGGGCCTTTCCGATCCTCGCCCTTGGTGAAGGAACCACGCTCCAAGCCGGAATTGTGCTTGGAACGGAGGGGGCCGAGATACCCAAATTGTCACCGAAAGCGGACGTGGCTGCCGGTGCTCTTGATAACACCCAAGAGATTCGCTTACGGGCATCAACGCCACTTCCCACCAAGACGGTCACCCGTGAGCTGCCCTCACCTTTAGGCGGGAATATGATGGCTTACGAATGGACGATCAATGGATGGCGATACCCCAACCGTGAGTCCCTGAATGTTAAAGAGGGAGACCGTGCGGAGATGATTATCGTCAATAACACCATGATGTCGCACCCGATGCACTTGCATGGGCATGACTTTCAGGTGATTGAGGTTGATGGGAAGCCGATTGCTGGAGCGCGACGTGACACGGTGCTTGTTCCACCCGGTGGCACCACGAAGATTCAGTTTGATGCCAACAATCCAGGAGTCTGGGCCTATCATTGTCATATCATCTACCATCTGGCCTCAGGCATGTTCACGGTGGTGAAATATGAAGGGGCCGACACCCGCTTTTGGCAGCCAGAAAAAGCCGCGTCCGAGTTAAATCCTGAAATCAGTCCACCAGAAAAACCGTGAGTTCTTTTGGGCCGTGGGCACCTAGGACGAGGATGCGTTCGATGTCACCAGTGCGGCTGGGGCCGGTGATGAAGGAGAGCATGCTCGGGGGATTTTTGCCGAATTTTTTTTCGAGGTGGGTGAAGGCGGCTTGGAGGTCGGGGAGCATTTGTTGACGGCGGGCGATGACAATGTGGTGCGGGGGGAGAACCGAGAGGGCACGTCCGCCAGAGGTGGAGGAGGTGACCAGCACGCTGCCGGTCTGGGCAACAAGGCATTCGCAGGTTGTGAGACCGGCATCGCAGGTGGCAAGGTCGGACTTTTCGTAGCCGTCGTCCGTGTTGAGCAGACGGATTCCAGAAATTGTCAGAGCAGGCAGCAGGGGTTCAATGAGTGGACTGCGGTGGATGGCAACTTGCTTCCAGCCTGACGCCAATGACGCAAGCGCGGCTGCGGCGGATTCTTGATTTTCGAAGACCTGAAACGACGTTTTCAGGGTTTCCGAATTTTTTTTGAAGAGGTTGATCTGGTCTGCGAGCGAGTCCCCAACTGGCGGCAGCCAATCGCGGGCTTCGTGCGATTCATTTTGTGTTTCGATCTGATGGACTGAAGCGTGAGCATGTGGGGCCGGTTGACGAAGCCCCTCACGAATTCTGGCCAAGATGGTCTCGCGTCCGTTCATGAAGATTTTTTCCGATCTTTCCACAACTCGTGGAAACTTTTTTTGGCAAGTTTTGGAAAAGTTCGGCTTTGGGTCCACGCATGGAGCGGGTCGAGTGGGGATTTGTCAACGAGGGGATGGAAGAGTTGGCCGACGCGTCCGAGTTTGAGGGATATCAAATACAGCCATGGGGTATTCATGAGAATCACGAAGCCTCGAAATGCAATTCGTTCCCACCAGAGTGTTTTCTGGGTGGCGGCGTTTCTGCGGTTATGGAGCAGGTGATGATGGAGATTGATTTTGACCGGGCAGGTTTCCGTGCAGGCCCCGCAGAGAGAGCTGGCACCGGAAAGGTGCTTCCAATCCTGCAAGCCGCGAAGGTGTGGGGTGATCACTGAGCCGATGGGGCCTTGGTAGGTTGTGCCGTAGCTGTGACCTCCCACATTTTTGAAGATTGGGCAGACATTGAGGCAGGCCCCGCAGCGGATGCAGTGGAGGGCGTCTCGTTGCTCGGCATCGGCAAGCAGTTCGGTGCGCTTATTGTCGAGGAGGATGATGTGGAACTGCTCGGGGCCATCGGTCTCGCCCGGCTGACGCGGCCCACCAAACATCGTGTTGTAACACGTGAGCGCCTGGCCAGCACCCGAAGTTGCCAACATTGGCAAAAATAACGCAAGGTCTTGCATCCGCGGGAGAACCTTTTCAATGCCGAGCACAGCCACATGGATTCGGGGCAGGGCTGTTGTCAGGCGGGCATTACCTTCGTTTTCTGTGATGGAGATCATGCCTGTCTCTGCCACAGCAAAATTTGCGCCGCTGATGCCCATGTCAGCCTCACAAAATTTTTCGCGCATCACGCGGCGTGCAATCATGGTCAACTCCTCAGGGCTGTCCGTGGGGGCACTGCCAAGCTCTTTGGTGAAAAGGTCGCTGATCTCACCTCGGGTGAGATGCATGGCCGGAAAGACCAGGTGGTAGGGAGGTTCATGACGCAGTTGCACGATGTATTCCCCCAAGTCCGACTCAAAGACCCCGAAGCCTCGTTTTTCGAGGGCATCGTTGAGATGGATTTCTTCGGTGGTCATGCTCTTCGATTTGATGATCGAACGAACGTTGTTGTCCGAAGCAATTTTGAGAATGGCCTCACGCGCCGAGTTGCCATCCGGGCACCAATGAACCACCGTCCCCCGTGCCGCAATTTTGTCAGCAAACTCCACAAGGTATTTGTCGAGGTGGTTGACGGCCTCGTGTTTGATTTCGGAGGCGAGGTCACGCGCACCCTGCCAACTCTGAAACCTCGCCTTGTTCTCATCCCGTTTGACGTAATAACCGGAAAGCGCCTTTTGAATCAGACCCCGATGACGCAGATCGGCGGAGAGCCGTTTGGCGCTGGTTTTGAAGTCTTGAACGGGTGAGGGCATTTTTCTAGTGTAGCGGAAGTTGGAACAACTTTCGTTTCAAAAAGCTTTTTGACGCAGACTTTTCATGAAGTTCGAAAAGCGTTCCGTTTTCCGCTACGGTGGGAGTCATTATTGTTGGGCGAGGACTTCTGCGAGGTGGAGGCATTTGCGGGGGCGGCTGGTTCGGTTCAGAATGCCGTCGATTTGCATGAGGCAGCTTGAATCATTTGAGATGACAAAATCGGCACCCGTTTCGATGATGGAGTCGCATTTGACTTCTCCCATGGCGGTGGAGATGCGTGGAAATTTGACAGAAAACATGCCTCCAAATCCGCAGCAGGTTTCTGCTTCGCCCATCTCCACGAGTTCGAGGTCACGAACTTGTGCCAGCAGTTTGCGGGGAGGCTGCTTAAGGCCGAGTTCCCGGAGGCCATGGCATCCATCATGGAACGTCGCCTTGCCAGGAAACCTCGCACCAACATCCGTGACGCCAAGGACATTGACCAAAAAATCCGAAAACTCATGGGTTTTTGACGCGATGGCTTTGGCTGCGGCTTCGTCAGGGTGACCCTGAAATAGCTCGGGATAAAAAACTTTCATCATCGCGCCGCAGGACCCCGAAACCGAGACAATCACTTCGCATTTTTCAAAAACTTTTAACTGCCGTCGAGCGACCTCGCGGGCCTCATTCCACATGCCCGTGTTGAAAGGAGGTTGGCCGCAGCAGGTTTGGCCTTCCGGGTAATCGACGGTGTGACCGAGGCGTTCGAGCACGGTGGCGGCAGCCATTCCCGCATTGGGAAAGAGGGCATCAACAAAGCACGGAATAAATAGACTGACTTTCATTCCCGCGGGAGCTCTCCAAAACGCTGATAGGCTTCTTCCCATTCGGGGGCTTGGGAAGGGGTATAGATTTCGGGTTCAAACGAATTCCTGACCACGGCGCGGAGGTCTGCGATTGAGGAGAGATGGCCCTGCGCGAGGGCTTGGATGAGGACATTCCCGATGGCTGTCGCCTCGACGGGACCGGCCAGAACGGTTCGACCGGTGGCATTGGCTGCGGCCTGGTTCAGCAATCCATTCCGGCTTCCGCCTCCGACGATGTGCAGGCGAGTGATGGGTGTTCCCGTGACAGAGACTAATTCCTCCAACGTCTGACGGTAAAGAAGAGCCAGGCTGTCAATTGTGCATCGAACAAACTCGCCGGGCGAGGAGGGGATCGGCTGCCCGCTTTCCTGACAGTAGGCAGCAATTTTTTCAGGCATGCCTCCGGGTTTTGAAAAACGTGTCGCGTTCGGATAAATCAGGCTGCGAAGGGCGGGGGCCTCTGAGGCCATGGTGGTGAGGGTGCCATAATCAAAGTCCCGCCCCTCTGCGGCCCATGTGCGGCGGCATTCTTGGATGATCCAAAGGCCGATAATGTTTTTAAGGAATCGGGTGGTT
Organism: Terrimicrobiaceae bacterium; assembly: GCA_041744075.1. Lineage (GTDB taxonomy): Bacteria > Verrucomicrobiota > Verrucomicrobiia > Chthoniobacterales > Terrimicrobiaceae > JAJTZA01. Next base: position 3,514 of record JBGTLQ010000072.1, on the reverse strand, counting down.
CCTCCATAACCGATTTCATTTGTGAAATTCAGGGCTCGGCTTTTTTCGTTGATGATGGGATGGGGAGACTCCACGCCAAGCAGCGACCATGTGCCCGAACTCAAATACGCCCAGTCCTCGCTGTCAGCAGGAACAGCCGCAATAGCTGCGCCGGTGTCATGGGAGCAGGTCGCGATCACTTGCACATCTTTCAGACCGGTTGTCAGCGCAAGCTCGGGCACAAGCGGCCCCAACACGGTGCCAGAGGGCACGATTTCCGGGAAAAGTGACTCCGGCACTCCAATGGCGGAAACAACATCCCACGCCCAGGTTTTTGTCCTCGGGTTGTAGAGCTGGGTTGTGCTGGCCAACGATTCTTCGGCCCGGGCCACTCCGCTCATCAGGAAATTCAGGTGGTCGGCGATGTTCAGAAACCCATCAGCGAGAGCCAGGATTTCAGGGCGTTTTTCGGCATCATCATTCAACTGAAAGAGGGTGTTAAAAACCATGAACTGAATCCCCGTGCTATCAAAAATGGCCTCTGCGCTGATCTTGGAAAACACGCGGGCAAAACCATCATCAGTGCGTGCGTCGCGATAATGAAATGGAACCGTCAGACAGGGTTCTCCCTTCTTGAGGAGAACATAATCAACACCCCAAGAATCGGTGCTGACACTGGAAATGGTCAGGCCTTCTTTTCCTGCCTTTTGGAGGCCCACTCGGATTTCCTCAAAGATTTGCAGAACATTCCACCTCAAGGTGCCCCCCACATTCACCATGGCACTGGGAAACCGGTGGTATTCTTTCAGAGTGATTTTGCCGCCGTTTAAGGTGCCCAACATGACCCGGCCGCTTTCGGCACCGAGGTCACAGGCGAGGTAATATTTTTCTGACATTAGGGGAATTAATTCAAGACAGCGTCGCTTGATTCTTTGAAAAATTCAATTTAATAACCTTAAAAAAGTCGGCGGGCAAGGGACTGTCGGCATTGCTGATGGGGCAACGAGTTGTAGCCCCTGTGAATGGCTGCTTTGCTGGTAGGGATGGCGGTCCCTCGCCGTCCGTCGCGTGAAGAGACAAGTCGGCGGTCAAGGGACTGCCCGGCCCTACCCAAGGTTGGATGAGCTGTCGCACGCGTGAAACGCCTATCCTCCGCTCTTCAGCATTTCCTCAATCTCTCCTCGCTTGGGGATTGATGGCTGGGCGCCCAAGCGGGTCACACTGATCGCAGCGGCGGCGGATGCAAAGCGAACGGCTTCGCGCAGGGGCTGGCCTTCCAAGATCGCCACCCCAAATGCTCCGCAAAAGGTATCTCCTGCGGCTGTCGAATCCACGGGTTTCACGGGAAATGCGGGACTATGAAAAGCTTCCAACCCATCCTGAAACCATGAACCGTTTTCCCCCATGGTGATCAAGACCCGATTGGGCCCCAACGCTGACAAGGCATCCGCAGCCTGCCGTGCGGTGTCGAGATCCTTCGGGTGGATGGCGACGAGTTCATACGCTTCCGTTTCGTTCACAATCAGGGTGTCAAGTGCCGTCAGCAAAGCCGGTTCCACCAACCGGGCGGGAGCATAGTTCAGCATCACGGGAACCCCAGCTGTGGTGGCGATGGAGAGCACCTCGAGATTGGTTTCCACGGGAATTTCCATCTGCAGCAAAATTAATCCTGCGGTTGCGATCGCCGAGCGGCGTTCCCGAATGGTCTCCGGGGTCAGCGCGGCATTGGACCCCGGCGACACGGTGAGGTAGTTCATCCCGCTTTCCTCAATCATGATCAGCGCCGAGCCGCTTGGGAGTTCCGAGCAATGAACAATGGAGGAAATGTCGAGCTTATCACCCCGAAAATTTTCCAGCATGATGGGGGCATAGGGGTCATTCCCCAAACACGCAATGAACTGCGCTTTACCTCCTGCACGTGCTGCGGCGACTGCTTGGTTGGCCCCTTTGCCGCCGAAGGTCTGCGCAAATTCATTCGCTGCGACCGTCTCCCCGCGTGCAGGCAGATGGCGGACACGCATGATAAAATCGACGTTGGCACTGCCAATGATGAGGAAGGGTTTCATAAACTCACTGCCTACCATGAAACACAATCATAGCAAGGTTCGCCGTTGCAAGGGGACTGGCAATGGAGGTATTGACAATATAGCCATACACCCGTATATATTCCAAATGAAGACGACAATTGATTTGCCCGATGACCTTCTACACCGCGCAAAAATCGTGGCGGCTCAGCGAAAAACCACGCTTAAGGAGATTGTTCAAGAGGGCGTAAACTATGTCATCTCACACCCTGTGCCTAATAAGGAGAGCGATCGCAAAGCGACGCTGGCACGTCTGATCGCGGCAATGAAAGCCTCGAATACTGATCCGATGGTTCCCCTTTCCAGAGAGGAAATTTATGCAGAACGCTGAGGTTTTTTTAGATGCTAACATCCTCCTCTACGCGTGTTCTTCTGCCAAGGCTGATGAAGCAAAGCAGAAATGTTCGGAGGATTTGATTCAAAATACCCCTTTCGGCCTTTCTGCCCAAGTCTTGCAGGAATTTCTTGCCAACGCATTGCGGAAAAAACCCCTTGGCATCACGGAACGCCAGATGGATGCGACCCTTGCCCTGGCCTCCCATGTCCCAGTCCTGCCTGTGACTCTGGAGTTAATTCTTGCCGGCATGGCCCTGCGCCGACGTTTTCAGCTTTCTCATTGGGACTCCACTATTCTTGCTGCCGCCATGGAGCTTGGCTGCCACATACTCTACTCCGAGGACTTCAGTCATGGGCAATGTTACGAGGGAGTTCAGGTTATCGACCCATTTTTGCGCAAATAGAGTCTATTTCGCCAGGAGATCCTTCGCATGGGCGATGGCAGTGGCGGATTTTCCTCCGAGCATGCGGGCAATTTCGGAGATGCGGGAGTCATTCGCTGTGGGGTGCAGAGACGTTTTGGTTCGTCCTTCGCGAACCTCTTTCGAGACCACGAAGTGGTTGTGAGCGGAGGCGGCGACTTGGGGGAGATGGGTGATGCAAAGGACCTGACGATTGGCGGAGAGGTCCCTCATGCGCTCGGCGACCCGGGTGGCGATTTCACCGCCGACATTGGAATCAATTTCGTCAAAGACCAGCAGCGGCACCTCGTCCTGTTCGGCGAGAGCACCCTTGAGGGCGAGCATGACCCTTGAAATTTCGCCGCTGGAGGCGATGGCACGCAAGGGGCGCGCGTCTTCGCCCGGGTTGGGGGAAAACACAAACTCGGCAACTTCCATGCCTTGAGGGCCTGGCTCGGGTAGTTTTTCGAGAGAGATCGAGAATTCGCATTTTGCAAACCCAAGGTCCTTCAAACCGGACGTGACCTTTTTTTCCAGAATTCGTGCGGCTTCCTGCCGTTTGGCCGTGAGGCGCGCCCCTTTGGATTTGAGGCCCGCAGCAGCTTTTTGGATTTCGGCATCAAGTTTGTCAGAGCGTGCGGCACGGCCTTGGAATTCGTTGAGGCGGGAGGTGGCCTGCTGCCCGAACTCAAGAATTTCCGGGATGGAGGCTCC
>JBGTLQ010000071.1:0-32189 GCA_041744075.1 Terrimicrobiaceae bacterium | reverse complement strand
TTGGATTATGGATGCGCCCACCTGTAGCAAGGTAGAGCTGGGAAAGCGACGATCCAAAGCGGTGTCAAGCCACCGCACTCCAAGGCCGTGTCGTTTTTCCATTGACCCACTTGCCACCGATGATGACGCGTTTGGGCTGTGCGGGGAGACCGGATTCGTTGCGTAAAATTTGGGCGGTAAGCAGGTCCACGGCGTGAGCGCCCTGGAGTTGGCGTTGAATGTCGATGCCCGACCAGCCATCGACATCCTGAGCGAGGCCTGGATGAGCGATGCCAACTTCTCCGGGCACCTGGATGCCCCTCTTTTCCAACCAATGGAGCGCCGGGCCGTAATTGACAACGATTGCATCGGGTCGGTGACGATCCAGCCATCGCAAAAAATTCGATTCTGCCGCCTGCCAGTTTGCGGAATCATGGCCCACGGGTATGTGGTACTTGCGGGGTTTGCGCCATTGCGCTGCGAGAAATCCGCCCACCACTTCCTGACCGGAACTGGTCAGATCATACTCCGGTGTGAACAGGCCAATGCGCCGAAAACCCAGTTTCCACAGCTCATCGAAGCACATCGCATAGTTGTGAAAATAGTCGGGCATCACTTGATGTGCCGAGAGATCAAACGGCAGACCGCCGAAGGCAGCCACCGCAAATCCCGAAAAATCGAACCCCATCTGCTGCTTCGTTCCGCCCGGAGGAATGAGAATCCCTCGAATTCCCCGCGAGACAAGGACCCGGCGCGTGGTTGCGGGATTCCAGTCGGAACCTCCGATCCAGATTTCATCAAGGATGAAACCAGCGGCTTTCGCCTGCTTATGGGCCCCTTCGAGGTAGGCCCGATTGTAGGACAGTCGATGCCACGAACTTTCGTCATTTGACGTGTTAAGAAACGCCAAGGTTCCGCTAAAAGTGTTCACTTTCTGCCTTCGCATTTCCGACATCACGCTCCGCACAAGCGGGCTGACCTGGTAGCCAAGTTGCTTTGCGGCATCAAGCACGGCCTGACGCTTTGCCTCCGAGACCTTCACCCGACCCGACAGCGCCCGCGATGCCGTCATCGGCGAAACGCCCGCCTTTGACGCAACATCCCTGAGCGAGACATTTTTTCCAGTGGCCATGAACAACATTTTGCCGTTCAAGGCCTGAAGAATCAAGACATCTATGATACGATACCACTGACTTCTGATCGCCCTCAGCGGTCCTTTGCAAATGATCGATGGGTGATTGAGACCTCCCCGCTTTTGTCAATGCCATGTGATTTGGACGACGGTTCAGCCACGTGTTACCGTCATACGCCTGATTCCGGACTCGCGATACAGGACGTTGTGGACCGCTTGGGGCCTGGCGACCGCTTGATGCTTTCGGCGGGCGTGTATCGCGAGTCGGTGTGTGTGAGGCAATCAGGAAGACCGGAAGCGCCGATTGTTATCAAGGCGGAAACCCCCGGGGCCGTTGTGATCACGGGTACGGAGATTGTGACGGATTGGTCGGAAACCAAGGCTGGCAGCGGGGTGTGGAAAACGGTTGTGGACTTGTCGGACCTTGAACCCGCCCCCAAGTATGGATTGCTTGCGGGGCGGTGCGAGCAGGTTTTTGTTGATGGGCAGGCGTTGCGCCAGGTGCTTCACCCGGATCAACTGCAGGGTGGAACATTTTGTTATGAGAGGGAGCAGTGTTTGCTGTTGATCATGCCGCAAGTTTTTTCTGGGGAGTTGACCGGAGGGAAGCAGGCGATTGAGGCCGGAGGGATCACCGGAGGGGGCACGGTCGAGATGGACAGGAGTTCGCCAGAAAACTGCTGGCAATTTATCACAGTACCGTTTCACCCGGCGAACCATCTGATCGAGGTCTCGCGTCGTTCCAAGATTTTTTCCACCACTGATAATGTCTCCCATGTGGTGATCAGTGGGTTCACGTTTCGTGGATCGGCGGATCTGCCTCAGCAGGCCATGGCCAGATTTTGCGGGAGTGATCTGCTAATCGAGGATTGTCTTTTTGAGGCCGGGGCCGCACGTGGATTTGATCTTCGAGCGAGGCACTCGACTGTTCGGCGGTGTGTTTCCCGACTCAACGGTCAGATGGGCTTCTCCGGATATGGCACCCACAACCTGGTGGAGGATTGCGCCCTACTTTACAACAACACGAAGCATTCGGATTTCACCTGCTTCGAGCAGGGAGGCTGCAAAATTTGCCGGACCGATCACTGGACGCTGCGCCGTATTCGGTGTGTCGGCAATGATGGTCCGGGGCTTTGGTTCGACATCGATAATACGAATGCTGTCATCGAACAATGCTGGTGCGAGGGCAACAGTGGCCCCGGAATCATGTATGAAATTTCGAGCGATGCCGACATTCGTAACAATGTTTGTTTTCGCAATGGTTTTGCCTATGGCAAGGACGTGCGCTTCGACTCCATCCACAACTCCGTGGGGCATGTGGAGCCAATTTATGGTCAGGGCATCCTCGTGCAAATGGCCCGTCGAGTTCGTGTGATCAATAACACATGCGTCGAAAATCGGCGATGTGGCATTGAGCTTCGCCATCATCCTTATCAACAGGCCGGCAATCCAAGGCACTCCATTGAGGCCTACAGGCTGGAAGATAATGAGGTCTTCAACAATGTTCTCGCCGACAATGGGTGGGACAATTTGATGGTCAGCGAACCACCAGCCAACCCGACCAAGAAGGATGAGGTTCGACGGAACCGACACGACCACAATCTGTTTTTTATGCGCGATGTGCTCCGGCAATTTGGAGGAAATCTTCTCGCCTTTTGCCGGTGGGGAAAAACGCAGGCGGCAGGTAGCATGTCCCTTGAGGAATGGCGGGCCGCCCGCCATCAAGACCTTCATTCCATCCAATGGGATCCCATGTTTGTTTCCCCACTGGAGGGAGACTTTCGGCTAGAAATTGGTTCCCCGGCCGCTGGTAGCGGCAGAGTCACGCCGGAATTAAAAGACGATTATCTGGGCAGAGCGCGACCGAGTGGGAAACCGGCGATTGGTGCGTTTGAACCGGTTGTTTTGACCGCGGCCGGGCTTCTGAGGAAGTAGCAGCAGCTCGGACATTGGGTTGACTCGAGCACAACTTCATGCATGATTTCATGCATGGCTACCAAGACAATATCACTAGAACTAGACGCCTACGAAAAGCTAAAAATTGCAAAGCGGTCGGAGCGCGAATCCTTCTCAGAGGTGGTGAGGAGAGCTGTTTTTCCTGCCGCGCCACATACCGGCGCCTCGGTCCTTGAGACCTTGGCAAAAACGACTGACACCGATTTGCCTTCAAACACAGTATTTGAATACTTGGAAGCTGCAGATAATGAGGACCGCCGGAAACCACGGATCTCCCGGTCACGATGGGAGGGCTCCAGTGCAACTTGATGCCTGTTTTCTTATCGACCTTCAAAAGGAGAAACGTGATGAAGGGGTAGGAAAGGCCCATCAATTCCTCCGGGACCACGCATCGGAACGCATGGCTGTTTCGTCGGTGGTGGCCATGGAGTATTTGGAGGGATTTGGGGACAACGACCTGCGATCGGCAAGCCAGTTCCTCGCTGCTTTTGACTGGTTCGATGTAAACAAGCCGGTCGCGATCCAAGCAAGTCGCTTGCGACGCAATCTACGGAAAGCTGGTAAGCTCATTCCCGATGCCGACATACTTATCGCGGCATGCGCTTTGGTGCATGACGAAATTCTGGTCACCGACAACACCATGCATTTTAAAAGAATCGAGGGTTTGCGTCTCTTGACCTACAAATAATTAACTGAGCTCGGTAGCCAGAACCGCATCAGGCGGGCTGCTGGTTGTTGGAATTTTCACGACCTCGTTTTGAAACCGGGGAGCGGGATTGTCTGCTTGAATCTTCCGACAAGCGCCATCCGCATTGCAAAAATAGAGATCGCTGGCCGAGGGCTCGCGGGGATTCCCATTTGCCCAGAACGCCGCAAACTCGGGGTGGGCATTCAGCGGTCTGCGGCAGAAGGTATGGTTTTGTGAGCTATCCGAAGTGACCCTGCACTGCCTTATCCACGTGACGCCGAAATCGTTGGAGACCCAGAGGGCGACCTCTCCGCCGGGATTTCCCGGTTGTGGACCCGGCTCGGTGGGAGCAAGGATCAACCATGTGTCATCTTCGGCGATGGAGAGCTCCCCGTGGTCATAGTTGTTATCGCATCGCATGCCAACGAAAGTGACCCACTGACTGCCATCCCAACGACAAATTTGCCACTGATGGGGGCCGGACTGCGGTCCCGGCTCCCAGGATCGGCTGGACACAAACACGATGACAGGGTTTCCGTGCCTGTCGAATTTCAGATCTCTCAGGTAATTCAATTTGCCTTCGCTCTGAAGATCCAGCACAAGCGCTTCGGAATGCGGATCAGTCACGGGCAGCGAGATTTTTTTGCCGCAGCTGGTGTGCCAGGTGTGACCCCAATCAGGGCTCTGGAGGTAGTAGAGATTGGTGCGGGCTTCGAGGCCGCCATCTTCAGGATGAAAGTCGAATGCGATGCCGATTTGTCCAGTTGCCGCGTTTGCCCAACTCACCGCGTAATGCCCGCAAGCGATGTTTGCCAAAGCCACAGAGGGGGTCCATGTCGCGCCGTCGCGGCTGTGTTTCACATAAAGTCCCCGCTGAGACCCTTCGTAAATCACATGCACCATGCACCAGCCATAACGTTCGCTGTAATGCGGTTGTGGATACGCAAAAAGCGGGCCGTCGGAGATGGTTTCCCAGTCGTTGATATCGTAGGGACGACGTGATCTATGAATAAACGAACGGGTTGTCCAGCCGCCGTGCGAAGGCGAAAAAAGCCATAAAAATCCATCGGCATCGATTTGCAGCGCCGGGTTGTCGTGAGGATCAGCACACCATTTGTCAAAGACGCACACCGGCTGCGGGAACGTGGCAGAGCCGTGGTCGAAGTAGGAAACCATCTGAAGCAGATTCCCCCCCTGAAAATCCCAGCGCCGCTCGGGTAGCAGATGGTTGTCCGGTGTTGTTCCCCCATAGCAAAAGAAGGTGCGATGAACCTCAGGGGCATAAACCGCCATTGGACGAGTTTGATAGGGATAGGTCCCCAGTCCGCCACTGTACTTCCAGACGTAGGGCGAGTTTTCAAGCCGGGTCTGGCCGTGCCACATCCCACAGTATTCATCCATCGGCTGACAAAAACAGTCCTGCGTCTGCGGATCGGGCATGATCCGTCCCAACTCCGGCACTTCGCCGAAGGGTTCTTGGCAGTCAGTGGATTTCATAACAAAAAAACGGCGCAGCGTCTTTCGAGCTGCGCCGTTCAACCATCGTGGTGATGAGTGTTAGCGCCGCGCCGAGTGGCGACGGCGACGAAATACAGTCATTGCCGTTAAACCCATGGCCAACAACGCACAGGTTGTGGGTTCGGGAACAGCGGAAAAAGTCAGATCGTCAAGGCCAACATTGGGACCGTTTGTCACATTGGGCACAGTCCAACGGAGCCAGAGGTCGGTGCCATTGGCCCAAGAGATGCCGTTGATGGTGTTGCTCACGGTGGTGCGATTGCCAGGGAGGTTTCCATCCACGTTGGTCGCGACGGCAACCAGAGGAGTTGTTGCATTAAGCGAAGTGGCGGCCGTAAAGCTGTCCGTGGCCCAGTTGGCGGGATTACCAATCGTGTAGGCGAAGTTGGCCGTGTTGTTGACCGAGGCGTCGCGCTGATTTGTGATCTCCAGAGCGTATCCGAGAGTGAAAGAGTTTAACGTTACTCCTGTGGTATTGGTTAGCCGGAGACCGAGGATGAGGGCACCATTGCCAGCGGTAGGTCGCCCACCAAGGGATCGGTCGGTGTTGTCGCTCCCGAAGTAGAAGTTGCTCAAAAGACTGCCCCCGTTGTTTGCTGTGCCGTTCGTAGGTTGGAATGTGTCCGTGCCTGTGAAGCCGGAATACCAACCGAGCGAGGAGGCACCGGTCACCCAAGTTGATGTGGTTTGGGCCGCCGCATTGTCCACCCATGTCACCGAGGTGGCGGCCCCCGTGGTCCAATCAAAATTCTGAGAGTAAGTCCCACCCGCCGTGTTGTAGATCACTTGGGCTTGGGCAGTACCGGCTGCGGCGGTGGCAATAACGGCGGCTAGGGTCAGGAGATTTTTAGTTTTCATGAGTGTGGGGATAGGGGTTTGTTTTTTAACAAACTAAACTTCAACAAATTCACCACGTATAACAACCAAAGGAATGCTATACCGTAAACTTGACTTGGGGCTGTCTCCCTCCCAGACTCCATCAATCGATGAGAATCACCTTGGAGGCTATTGCGAAACGAGCAGGTGTGACGCGGATGACCGTTTCGCTGGCGTTGAGAAATCATCCTCGGATCAGCGAGGCCACGCGGATGAGGATTCAGGCGCTGGCCAAGGAGATGGGATATCAACCACATCCCGATCTGGCCCGACTCATGGTCATGCTGCGCAATGACCGCGACCTCAAGGACCGCCCCGTGCTGGCGTTGATCACGGATTATGAAACGCCTTTGGCGACAAGGAATCCAGAGTCTGAGACATGGCACCATTTTGCCGCTCGCGCGACTCAACTCGGGTATTTGCCTCAGGAATTTCATCAGGCGCCCGGAGCGAGTCCGGCCCGGCTGACCCAAATTCTGCATGCCCGCGGAATTCGGGGACTGGTTTTTGCCGGGTTGGTGAATCCCTCGTTGGCGGCGGGGATGGATCTTTCGACTTTTGCGTGTTCGCAGATCGGAAACACCATTCGGACCCCCCTTCTGCCGCGCTGTTCAAGTGATAAATACTCAAACACCTTGTTGGCCTGCGAAAAACTCTGGGCGGCAGGGTGTCGGCGAATCGGTCTGATTGTGCCATTCCAGCAGGAAGAACGCGTGGAACACACCTTCCTCTCCGGCTATTTGGTATTTCACCATTTGCACCGTCATAAACATTGGTCAGCACCACTCGTTGATGAAGATCCTTGGAGCATCGATCGGATTCGGAAGTGGATTGCCAAACATCGGCCCGATGGCCTCTTGGCAGCGTATGACAGCATTAACGAGGCCCTGAATGGCAAAGGTTTGGACAGTGAACGCCGTCCCAGAACAGCCGTCGTGAATGTCGATGACGGCAAAGGTCCGGGCATCGATCAACGCCATGGATTGATCGCGGAAGGGGCCGTGGATCTTGTGGATGCCCAACTCAAAAGAAACGAATCCGGCGTGCCCAAGTTTCCAAAATTCTTTTTGGTTCGCGGTCATTGGGTGGATTAGGTGTGAGGATCCTTGTTTGATCTTGCAAGCAGACCGTGCTGTCAGAGGCTTTGCAAAAATGGCGTCCTGACTGCGTGTGTGAAGGTCATTTAATCCGAGCGGAGACCCTTCCAGAAGGAGGCGATGACGCGCATGAGCTCGGCCCCGGTGGCGAGGTGTTCGTCGAGCAGGGGCGGTTCGCCTCCACCCTCAATGAGCGCGGTGGTGATGCCATAGCGACGACGCGGACCGCCATTCCAGCTGACGGGCATGCCGGGGATTTCTCGATTGCTGAGCTGTTTCACGCGCGAGGGTGAAGCGTGCGCGACAAAGCTAGCCGCGAGAGCTTCAAAATCGCCAAGCTGGTGGCCGAACTCGGGACCGAGACCGTCCATGACCGGCTCCACGATGCCAGGCCAGGTGTGCATGCACCAGAGGGTGTCCACGGGCTTGGGGCCGTGGTGAAGGGTTTCAAGCTCCTGCTGAAAAAGCCACGCCTCGCGGGTTTGTTCGTGCTCGCTCGGCCCTTCGGGGCGGAAGCAGCGATTCATGTCGATGCCATCGGCGTTGACGCGACGCCAGCCGTTGGCGGGACCGTCAGGGCAAAGCAATGGGACGGCAGTGATGATGGCCCGTCGGCGCAGGTCGGCGGCAGCATGATCATCGGAGAGAAGCCAGTCAATCATACCAGCGATGCGCCAGCGGGCGTTACCCTCTCCCGGATGCTGGTTCACAAGATAATGGTGCCAGCGGGACGAGCGGGGGGCGGGAGAATCAGGATCCGTGATGGTAATTCGATGGATGGGGCGATTCTGAATGGACGTCCCAAGAACATCAACGCGGACGTGGGGATGGCGACTCCAGCGCTCCATTCGGGCCGCCAGCGCCTCAGCAGGGAAGGTGAACTGCATCCCAACATGAAACTCGTCCCACCCGGTGGAAGGGATGCTCAGGCAATTGGCGCGGCCGTTGACCGGTTCGACCCAATGGAGGGGCAGGAACGTTTCGAAATCCGGGGTGGCGCTGTGGAAATACTCGTCCAGTTTCCCACGGGGTTCCGGGTGCTCGAACCGCACCTTGATCTCCAGCGTCCGGTCGGCTGCCCCGCAGACGCGGAATTGCAAGGCGTTGGGCACCGCCGGGAATCCTCGGGCGGCGGCAAGCGTGGCAAGAAAATGCCCGTGCCCCAATTCTTCGATCCGAATCCCCTCACTGCCGAGTGGTCCAGAGGTGTCGATTTGGATTTCCATACTGTTCCGTCCAGATCACTACGAATGCCATGAGACGTGTGTCAATTGTGCAGCCGGCGTGGCATCAAGGATTTCCTCTCGTCGAATACGAAACCACTCGAGTAACGCGGCATTGTCGGGGAGGCGTGCGATATTCGTGGCTTCCTGAGGATCGCTGATCAAATCAAAGAGGAGTTCGTTGCGTTCACCGGGGGCCTGCGACACCAACCTCACGTATTTGTGCGAGGCCGTTTGCAGACATTCCCAATCCGCGCTTTCGGAAAAACTGCAGTCCCGGATCGAATCGACATCGCCGCGCACCATGGGCAACAGAGAACGACACGGGACCCGGCAATGTCCGGCCGGCCATCTTTTGGAAAGGACGCCTCCCACATCCAGCCCAGCGGCGTCTAAGATCGTGGCAGTCAGGTCCGTGAGCTCTATTGGGGACGAGTGCACCAATCCGCATGGCGCCCCGGGCAATGAAACCGCAGTTGGCACGGTGAGCGAACTGTGCCAAAACGTGTTTTTTTGAATACGGAAATGGTCGCCCATCATTTCTCCGTGATCCGATGAAAAGAGCACCAAGGTGTCGTCGGTGAGGTTTTGTGCCGCGATCGTGTCGAGGATACGCCCGACGAAGGTGTCCACCATGCGCACCGTGGCGCGATATGCGCGTCGCAGCCGCCAAAGCGTTTTTTTCATTTCCGGGCTGAGTGTTTGCCCATCGAGTGAGTCGGGCAGAAAGTCATCGATTTCTTCGTAAGGAATTTGATCGAGGATTTCCTGTGGTGGGTCAAACGGTTTATGCGGACTACAAAAGCTGACCATCAAAAAAAGCGGTTGATCCGCAGGGCGCTGCTCGAGTGCTTCGATACCACGACGACAAATGACATCGTCGATGTGGTGACGGGCTTCGAACGGGAGCGGTTTGCCATCCGGCTCGAGTTCCTTATTCGGGACAAATTCATTAGCACCGCAACTGGCAGAGTATTTTCGCCAGACATCCAGCAGCCCTTCGTTTTGCAGATAATCGCAGTAATCGCAGTGGTCTTTGATCGAAAGCTGTTTGCCGGATCCCTGCCAGACGTGGTCAAACCCCAGGTCATGAAAAAATGGTCGTAGCGCTGTGAGGTCATTCCCCTCCCCGTGGCCCGTTCCCCATGGCCACGTTTGCAGGTAATGCAGCTTACCCACTGCCGCTGTGTGGTAGCCAGCATCACGCAATGCGCGCGCAAACGTTGGGTGCTGCGGCGACAAGTCTCCTGACATCGATCGCAAGCCGATCTGGTGCGTATATTTGCCTGTGAGCAACGCTGTGCGGGCCGGCTGGCAAATGGGATTGACCGACTGACATGCGGTAAAAATACTCCCCGCCGCGATCCGGTCGATATTCGGTGTGGGAAACCGGCCCTCCGGCCCGAATCCAACGGCGTCAGGGCGCAGTTGATCCGTAAGAATCAACACGATATTCAGAGGAGCATTCGTTTTCATGGCTTTGCCCAAAAGATTGCTAACTAAAGCTTGTTACGAGGCCCCTCGTACTTGGAAACCGCATGACCTGAACAAGGGCGCACAGTCCCGCACCCTACAATTCAAGTTCATCGGCTTGGCTTGATGAAGGTTTCACCGGATCGGAAATCTGACTCGGGTTAGTTTTGACACCGGCTTTTTCTTCCGCAGAGTCGCGGGCATTTTTTAATGCTTCTTCGTCGAAAATTGAATCTCCATCCTGCGACGTCAGTACTTTCCATGCTGCGAAGGTAACCGCTCCTGCCGTGAGATCAGGAAAGGCCAGAGCACTCGCACCATCCGGATGCGCATAGACGGCCGCAGAACTCGTGAGAGTTTCAATGGTGGGTTTTAAGGAAAATTCGCCGCCGGGTAATTGAAACGCATGGTCACGCATTCCAAATTCTATTAGACGAACTCGGGTGGCGGACGCTTCCGTCACGCCGATCCGGTTCGCTATCAGGGTGATCTGGGTGGGTGTCTGACGCTTGCGAAGGCGGTTTTTGCGCCAAGCAGGTTTAATTTTTTCAAGCTCCAACTCGCTCATGGGGAGAGAGCCAGCGAGCTTCACCTGCGACATCGTATTATCAACCATAAGACTGTCAACGACCGCCACGTTTCTCGAATCAAAGAGATTTAATCCCACAGAATTGCCTGCCAAAAACGCATTACGAACGATCAAGGGTCCCTCCACGGCCTCCACAGAAAGGCCGGCACGCAAATTGTTCATCGACGTGAAGTCTTCGATTACGACATTTGTGATGTGATCATCGAACCATCCGCCGGATGCATAATTGCCCACCGCTTGCATGCGTCGGATCACGACGCGGTCCATTCCGCTGAATTTCCATCCGCACGGGGCCCATCCGGTTGCACCAAACATCACCCCCCGCCAGTTATTCCCATTGGTAGTGACGTCCTCGATCAAACCATCGTGAAACCCTCCGCCCATGCCGGCAAAACCGTTGAAATCAAAATGCATGCGTCGGATCACGACATTGGAAGGATGGCGCCCGGACGTCTGCTCGATCCCAAATCCTTTGCCGCTGTTCCACTCGACCCGACAATCTTCAAGGACGAGATGGCTTGAACCAAGAATTTGCAGGGCGGCCGCTGTTGATGAAGCCCTTCCATGGTGCATGACCAAACCACGTAAAACCACATGATCCCGGTTGTAGATGCGGACCAACTTGGAGTGGTCACCACGGTCCTTTTGCGGACGGACAGAAATTTCGACTAGCGATTCGGATGGTGAGCCGTCGTTCGCGAGTTGCAGCAGGATGCGATCAGCGTCCTCATCGACAAAGTAAGTTCCTTCCACAAGATCCACCTCTGCGAATACCTGTCGACTAGGTTTGCCATCGATAAATAACAGCTCATGACGGAAACCCTGCGAATCCATAGGCATCAGCCCCGGCCATGGATTTGTTTCCCAGCCAAAGTTATATTTCCAGCCATGGGAAAATCGTCCAGGACTACCGGGGACAGGTGTCCAATCCGCAAAGACGTCGCTCCCGGATATTATGGCTGTTCCGGCCTGGACGGCTTCGATCACCAGCAGATGTGCTTCAGCCGAGTCACTCCCCACAAGGTTCACGGTCTCTCGGTAAACACCGGGACCGATTAGGATCCGTGCGGGCTCGGCAGCTTTTTGAGCCGCACTGATCGCTTGCTGCACGGACGGAAACGGGCTCGCATCCGAGCCATCCCCATCCTCGTTTGCGCCCGCACGAACATGGAGCGTGAGTTTAATGACGGATTCGTCAGGGGGTGTTAATTGAGGTGGGGCGACTTCCGGCAACGGCGATGCAAGAAGTGCCGTCGCAGCAACAAGAGCCAAGCTACATACGATGATGCGGATCGTCATGAGCGTAGAGAGAAACCGGAAAAACATGACTTAGTTGGTCGTGAGCTCAACGGTCTGGATTTCCCAAATGCCTGCACATTGTAACAACATCAAAGAAACAGAAACCTTGGCCACGCCTTCGGGGACTTCGTAGCTCACGGAGTCCGTCTTCCACTCCGCAGCGGTGCGGCTGCGGGCGATTTGCGGCGTGCCCTCTTTGACCACTTGATCTTGTGCATCAAGAAAGTTTACTCCGACGCGAAGGACGTTGCGATTTGGATTTTCGCTGCCCGGAATGATGTCAACCACACGATCCGTGATGGTAAGCGTGACTTCCTTCGTGCCCACGGGGAGTTCTTGGACAGCATCAACTTTCAGCACACTCTCCTCGTTGACTTTTTCCAAGCGCAGGAATTTTTCGCCGTTTTCCTCCTCGATTTTGTGAGCGCCATTTATGCGATTGAGGTGTGGTTGTTGGTGGCCACTCCAGCCTTTCGGGAGTTCACCCGGCGCACCGTCCGTGAAGTCTCCCTGCGGGAGGATGTTTCCTGCGAGGAGAGATGATGCGACCAAGGATGAGGCTGTTACGATTGTAAGGATTAGACGAGGGGTGTTCATGGTTCGTGTTTGTTTGTTGTGGAGGTGAATGATTTTAAGCCGTACTGTCGTTCGGGGCTTGTCGCAGATTCAGGCCAGGAACGAAACTGGCGGGATTCCGATAGATATCCCGCCAGTTTACCCCAAATTTAAACATTACCCCTGTTGGCGACGACGGCGGAAAATTGCCATGGTCGCCAAACCAGCAACTATCAAAGCCGATGTGGATGGTTCGGGAATAGCAGTAAAGGCTAGATTGTCGATCCCCCATGCTGCGGATCCTGTGCCATCAACAAAACGTAAATAGAGAGTATCTCCATTAGCCCAATTCAAGCCCGTAATCGTGGTGCTTTTGTCGTAGAACAAACCAGAGGTGTTTGGGTCGGTATTGGTTCCACCGCCGGACGCGCCTTGTGTGTAACTGGAACTGAGATCATTCACTGAGGTGTAAGTGAGGCTCGTCCACGCGCCAGCTGTAGTGATAGCATATCCAACACTCAGAGAGTCGCTCGTGCTATCAACTGGCGTTCTCCATATTGCCGAAACAAAGCTGAAGTCGGCCTCTGTGAGAATGCTTCCAGTATTATTTGTAATGCCTAGAGCGAACGAAAACGTGCCCGCTGAAGTGGTTCGCGTTCCAAAGGCACGGCCAGAGCCGGCACCATCATCAGCGGCAGAGTAGCGAAAGCTATACACCCTTTGAGTCGCAGAGATACCACCGGGAAACTGTGACTCAATACCAGCTGCGGGATCTTGGGAAAACCACCCCGGGATGGTTTCGTCGTCAGTCCAAGTGAAATTCCCATTCCCACTCACACCAACCGGAGTATCAAAATTTTCTGAATAGGTGCTGTTTGCGGTGTTGTAAATGACTTGTGCCTGGGAGATTCCAGCCAGAGCTGCATAGGCCGCTAGGGCAATCGTGGGGAGGGAAATGTTTTGATTCATGGTGTTGTGGTGGGTTGTGATGGTTTTGGTTTGAGTGAGGTCGTTCCAGTTATGTGAAGTTTCTCGCCAGTTGTGCTTCTCGACAAGAGATCAATTGCTAAACCGTTGACCTGTCGCGGCGAATATGCTTCTTTTTATGTCCGTATTGACCCCTTCCATGCACTCTCCCGGCATATCTCTTCAATCAATCGCCGACGCGGCCGCCGTGTCTCGTGCCACGGTGTCTCTGGCGTTGCGCAATCATCCGCGCATCCCTGAGAGCACCCGGCAGCGCATCCAGCAACTGGCGTCAAAACTGGGCTACCGACCCAACGCGGATGTTTCGCGGCTGATGGGTCTCTTGCGGGAGCAACGTGCACTGCACGACCGCCCTGTGATGGCGCTGGTAACAGACAATGCGGAGCCATTGAGCAGGATGCGACCGATTCCTCCGACATGGAGAGGTTTCGTGGCAAGGGCAGAGGTTCTCGGTTATATGCCGGAAGAATTTCATGTGACGTCCGAACTCTCGCCTGAGCGACTGACAAGAATTTTATACACACGAGGGATTCGATGCATCGTTTTTTCTGCCCTGCGCAATCCCGATATTGTGCGACGCATGGAGCTGGACTCCTTTTGCGTGGCGGCGATTGGGAATGCTGTGATCACGCCAGCGCTGTCTCGCTGCACCAGTGACAAATACGCAAATACGCTTTTGGCCTGCGAGCAACTGTTGGCGTCCGGTTGCCGCCGACTGGCACTCGTTGTTCCCTCCCATCAGGAGGAACGCGTCGCGCACACATTTCTCTCAGGGTATCTGGTTTTTCAACATCTGCACCGAAACGCGGGATGGCGCACGCCCTTGATTTTTGATGATGCCTGGAACGTTGACCGGATTCTTGCCTGGTTTGACAAGCACCGACCAGACGGTGTGGTGGCAGCATATCCGGGACTGCGCGATGCACTTCATCAGCGTAAGGATCCCACCGCATCCGCTCCCCACATTTGCCTGGTGAATGTCCTGGAGCCCGGAAAACCCGGCATTGATCAACGACATGACTTGATTGCCGCAGGTGCGGTCGACCTTGTGGATGCGCAACACAAACGCAATGAAACCGGCCTGCCCCACCGCCCTAAAACCCTGCTCATCCGCGGCGACTGGGTGAATGCTTTCACGCGCAGTGTCCGCCGCAACTCCAGGAAAGTTACCCTTTCTTCATGAATACCGCACATCTAGTTCATGACGTTTTCGGTGCGTTCCAGTCTTCCGCAGAGTGGGATTTCTGAAGGCCAAGCCCAGCCTTTTTGATACGATATCAAATACCCGGATTTGCGATTCCTCCGAGCTTGTTGAAATTGTTTAGAAATAAAAATATCCCGCGTTAAGTTTGATCAGCCGAGATTAGATATCTAGGCTTCCAGCGAACGACAGAATTCCTCCCCTCAGATGAACAAACCCCCTTTGAATTTCAGCCGAGCCTTCACCTTGATTGAGTTGTTGGCGGTAATTGCAATTATTGCGGTCCTCGCGGCCCTGCTGGCTCCATTGCTGGGAAACATGATCGATCGCTCCGTGGCGACTGTGGCGACCAACCGTTTGAAGCAGACCTATGTGGCGTTTCAAAATTACGCGGCCGAGAACGATGGCAATCTTCCGGCGGCAGGCGGCATGCCGGATGTGCCGGGAGAGGAGACGAAATCATGGACAATGCGACTTCAGCCGTATGCCGATGGGCGGCCCTTCACCGGATGGCAGGTGCCTCAACAATTTTCTGAGTGCTTTGTGTGCCCGGTTTGGGCAAAGACCGACATATATAAAAGCGAGCCATGGCAAACGGGCTTCGCGATGAATTACCGGCTGGCTCGTCCTGATGTGCCTGTTTCATCCGTCGATGCGGGAACTCCCCGTCGGCAAGCCGGGATTTCGTCAGGTGCATCAAAAAAAATCTTGGTGGCACCGGGGACAGGGTGGGGAGTGGAATTTCAGAGATTCAATAAAAGCTATCTCAATCGAGGGTTTAATGGGCCGAAGCGTTATGGCAATAAAAACCCGAATGCCCCCCAGGCGCAACAAAAGGGTTATGGCCTTTACCTGTTCCTTGACGGGCATGTGGAGCAGTTGAACCCCGACCAACTCGATCCGTTTTTCCTGTGAGGCTGATCTTATCCTTCGCGATCAGCCTGCTGGGTCCGTTGTTATTCAGCTCTGCGGTGATCGCTTCGGAGGAAAAATTGCCCGCAATGGATCTTCAGAGTTCGGATGGGAAAACCCTGCAAGCGGCTGTTCCAGACCCGCAAAAATCGGGTCGGATGACAGGTGAGCTTCCGACGGGTTGGCGGGATGATTCCGGGTGGGCGGACGTTGCTGGCAGCTACCTTCCTCGGGAATTTGAGGGGGTGAGGTATCTTCGGGTGCAGGTGGACGAAGTGCGGCGTGGGTTTGTGCAAGTTGTCGCCCCGCTGCCTGCAACCGTGGCGAATCATCCTTGGCAGGTTCGACTGAGTGCGCGTGGTGACCGGCCAACCACGATGGCGCTGCAAATTGTCGAGCGGGGGCAGCCATATAAAGTTTATTGGCGGCAGGAGGTGAGGGTGGGGAACGACTTTGAGGAGTTCACGCTGGAGGTCCCGCAGTTGCCGGCGATGCAACCGTCGCAGTTCATGCTTCAATTTCCTTCCGCTGTGGCCGTGGAAATTCGCCACCTGTTTTTCGAGACACCAGCGGAGGCCCCACCCGCCAGCGAGGTGACCACTCAAGCAAGCAAAAATCTTTTGGGCGTTTCCCGCTTTCCTCTCGGCCCGCAAACCGGGATGTCCCTGCACAGGGAGTTCAGTGATGATGTCGTGGAGTGGCGAGCGGATCCGCTCACCTTCGGTCCCTCGGGAGTGCCTGCCTTGCTGGCAGATTCTGTGGAAGATCGGGCCATGATTTTCGATTCCGGCCTGCTGGCCATCCAGCAGCGACGCCAACCCCATGTGGCATCGGTTTGGATCAAAGGTGACGGCCAGCTGATTCTTTCCGCCATGGCCGCACGGGACAATGACGTGAAGGTTGAAAAAGAACGGTTCTTCCGCATTCGTCCCAACAACGGCTGGCAGCGTGCCGTCCTCGACTGGGTTCCTCCCGGAGACTCTGCCAACCAGTTCCTTCGATTCTCTGTGAAAGGACGCATCTGGATCGACGCACTGATGGTCACCCCGGGAGCAGAAGAGGTGGCCTTTGATGGGCAGCAGGACTGCGAAGTCGCCATGGCGCTCTCTGATGGCGATGCCGTCGCCGCAGGCGTTCAATTTGCCGATGAGCCTGCTCTGATCCGATGGGCGGTGAGTGGCCGTGGGGGAAACCTCACGCTCAAGGTCCGGGTCACATCAGCCATGGGCACCAACGCCGAATTGGATCCCATCCCACTTGGGCAGGGATTCCTTCAGTTTGGGGAATTGAATTATGCCGCCCTGCCAAATGAAGAATTGGGTGCTTTTCGAATCGAAGCGGTGGCGGTTAATGCCAATAACGAACCCGTCAGCCCGATCTCCGAGCTTGTTGTTCTTCGCACCGAGCGCCCAAAATTCTGGGGTGTTGATGCCCCGCAATCCTACTTTGGTCAGCATCTCAACCCAACCAATCGCCACATCCTCATGGCCAAGGCGCTGGGCACGAACTGGGCACGCCTGCATACCATTGGCGGATGGATCACGGAATGGGTTTTTGTCGAACCCAACGAGGGTGAATGGAAATGGGCAGACAGCGACCTCGCAAAATATCGCGCAGGGAAGTTGTCCATTCTTGGAATGCTCTCCACGGCTCCGCGCTGGGCGAGCTATCTCCGTGACACGGACACCACTGGGCCCGGTGGTTACTTTGGACAATTTTTTCTGCCGAAGGATCCGAGCCAATTTGGGAATTATTGCCGGACGGTTGCCGAGCGTTACCGGGATCACATTCGCGACTACGAAGTTTGGAACGAACCATGGCAGACGCGATGGTTCGGCGTGGCTTTTGTGGACGACAACGGACGCCGCCGCATCGTCACCCCGGAACATCCTCAGCAGCGTTACGTGGATTTGGTGAGGACCGCCTTTGAGGCCGTGCGCACCGTTGACCCCGAGATCACGGTGGTCGGGCTGAATTCCACCAGCACCCGCGAAAGCCGACCCGGGCCGGATGGAGTCATCGATGGCACGAACTGGACGGCTGGCGTTCTAAAAGCAGGGGGGCTGAAATTCTCCGATGTTGCAAGTTTTCACGATTACACCACAGATCCGAATGGCTTTCCCGATGACGCCGTCACGCGCGGCGTAAAAACCGCGCTGGGTCCGAATGAGCAATTTCCTCGCGTCGATCAGACGGCATGGATGACGGAGGGTAGTTCCACCGTGGGGGGACGCGTGCGGTTTGGGATGTCAAAAAATTCACTCCCCTATCGCAACACCGAAGATATCCCCGCGCTGACTGAAAGCGTGCTGCGCTATGATGTGTCCATGATCGCCAATGGCGTCCAGAAGGTCATTCTCTACAGCATGGCCGATTACATGCAGGGCACGCCGGGGCGTTTCCGCTCCTTTGTGAACATGGATGGTAGCAGCCATCCCTCAGCACTCGGTCGTGCCAGTCTTGCCTGGCATGTGGACGGGCTCGCCTTTTCCGAAATGCTCACGCTTTCCGAAGGCGTGACCGCCTATCTCTTTGAAGGTGATGGTCGGGCTGTTGCCGTGGTTTGTCCGGCCCCCAATCACGCAGGTTATCAATTTCCCAGCTCTCCTCTTATCACACTACGGGACCTTTGGCTGAATCCGCTGCCGCCCGGCGCGGAACTCCTCGAACACACCTGCTTTGTTTCCATGGCGGGAACAGGATCCCAACTCAAAGCTCTCCTCCTAAAATCAGAACCCACCAAAAAAACACCATGAACATCCCATGCGTCACCATCGCTATGACCGCCTCCATCATTCTGGCCCTTGCTTCCCCGCTTGCCGCCCAATGGGGAGGTGCTGAAAACAACTTGCTCAAAAATGGAGATCTGAGCCAGATCTCATCCCAGAATTTGCCCGAGGATTGGGAGTTCTCGCATCCGAATTACATGAAGCAGCATGAAACGAAAGTTGACATTCTCAACGAAGGCCAAGGCAACATCCTCAACGTCGTTAAACAAGCCTCCCAAAATGTCTCGATCGGAACTCAACTCATCGATATCCCAGAAAATGTTGCGAGTCTCCGCTTGGCAATCCGCATGCGAGGAAAAAACATTGTCCGCGGCACAGAGACTTGGCAGCTTCCCGGCCTGACCATCTCCTTCAAAATTGACGAAGAAACCATACGTACCGGTGACATCAGCCGCTTCCTCCTGCTTCCGGTCGGGGACTCGGACTGGAATGAATTCGAAAGCATCATGCCAGTTCGGGATGGAGCCCGCCAAGCCCATGTGACCTTGAATGGTATTGGGTGGTCGGGCACGGCCGACTTTGCTGACATTACGGTTGAGGTCATTGATTGATTCCTTCGGAGAGGCACGGCGCGTGCCATCGGATTACTGCTCCTTGTGAGCGGAATCTGCCGAAATGTTGATGCCCGACCATGCCATCTCGGACGAGGTGGGCATCTCATCGTCGGTCCAGAAGGGATCCACGTCTGGAAGTCCCAGCGGAAGGAAAGCGCAGGTGCAGAGATAGAGGCTGGCTGTTGAAATATAAGTTTCTCCAAGTCCCGGTTGGTGTCCGCAGAGTCCAATGCGGAGCCAGCCGTTCGCATCGAAGGTGTCCGGCGCGTCAAGCGTTCGTCGAATCACCAGCGTGAGGGCGCGGCGCGCTCGTGCAGGAGGAATGCTGGTTGGCAGTCGGTGCAATAAGGCGGATTGCGCCAGTGAATGAAAAGCGCCGCAGCGGTAGGCCAGAGATCGGCCAATAACAGGAAAGCTGCCGTCTGGAGCAACCAGCCGCTCAAGGACCGCAGCATATCGGAGAGATCGCTCCTGTGTTTTTTGCGCAGAGCCGAGCCACTCAGGCTGCTCGCCAATGACTTCAAAAATATCCGTCAACATCGGTTGGATCACAAATGAGTTGTAGTAATCCCAGCGAAATTCGGGACCATCTCCCCAGGTCCCATCGCCTACATACCAAAGGTCATGCTTATGCAGCGCGGTCTCCAGACGGTCTTTGTGATGTTCCTCCCCAAGGGTTATTAGGAACGCTTCGATCAAGGCTGCGAACAGCCACCAATTGTTTTCCGGCGGTTGGATGGAACGAGTTGCCCGCATTCCCTCCACGATTCGATGTTGCGTTTCCTCATCCAATTTCCTCCACAGCGAATGGGGGGCGCGAAGAAAAGCCTCAGCCAAAAATGCAGCGTCCACCAACGGCTGCGAGCCTTTGGTGAAATTGAAGGCTTCGGATGATTTCGGATCAGCCGCCAAAGCCAGCCCCGCCCTCGCCATCTCGGCAAGCCTCAAGGCGTCCGCGTCCTCATTTTCCCGGGCTAACTCCAACCACGGAGCCATGCCAACCAGCGTGCGGGCCACGACCTCAAGTTGGCTGAAGTCGGGTCGGGACGCCGGATCGTTGCCTTCAATAGGCATCTCAGCACGCAAGCGCCCGCTGGCCAGGCGACCCAACACCGGCTCCGCAAGACGCAGGACACGAGCCTTCCATTCTTCTCTCAAAGATGGTCGATCTGTGAATTCTGTTTCTTCGTTCATGATGGCTGAGAGGCTCCATTCGTAGAAGTGATGCTGCACCATGTCATCACAAAACCCACACGCTATGATACGGTATCATTCCGCTGTGGTTTTTGCTTGGCGATGTGGGAGATGTTATTCAGAAGATTGGTCGATCTCTTTCCTGCAAATCTCTACAATTGATCAGATGCCCTTGATGTACGACGCCATGGAATTTCACAACGCATCCGCTCTTGAAGAGGTGCTTGGTCTGCCGGGACTGTTTCCGGTTCGTTTTCCCCGCGAGCTCCGCGCTGTGTTGAACCGGGATGCGCCGGGGGTTCCTCTCGACATGGCGGGCGTCGAGCTGCGTTTTGTGGTGGATGGTTGTCGTGCGGTGCGGGTGGCTCTGGCGGCTCCCATGGGCGATGCTCTGGTTCATGTTTTTTGCGGGGATCACGGACACCGGGATGTGTTGATTCCATCGGGCACGACGCACGTCCTTCAACTCGAACCGCAGATTTGGTTAACCAAAGTGCCGCGCAAGGAACTGCTGGCCGGTTCGTTCGCGCCAGAAGTCTGGAGAATCCAGATCAACGGAGGCCCATTGTCGTATCTCGGCATCGAGACATTTGGCGCCGCGATCCGCCCGCCGCGCCTTGATGAAACCCCGAAGCTGCGATACCTGGCCTACGGTTCGTCGATCACGCATGCCACTGCCGATGGTTACCCCCACCAGGCGGCAAAGCGGCTTGGTCTGGATGTGCTGAACAAGGGGCTCTCCGGGTCTTGTCATTGTGAGCCCGAGATGGCGGAGCATCTGGCCTCTGTTGAAACCTGGGACATCGCAACGCTGGAACTTGGAGTCAACATGCGCCAGCGATTCACTCCAGAAGAATTTGCCCAGCGCACCCAGCATCTCATCACCCGGCTGCATTCGGAAAAGCCCCAAGCACCGCTTTTTGTGATCACCCACTTCACCAATCGGGACCATTTTGACACTTCGCCTGAACATGCCCTCACGAGAGAACGCCAACAGGCCTTTGACACCATCCTTCGCGAGCTTGTGGCCGGAATGCCCGGTCAGAATATCCACCTCATTGAGGGACGCGAAATTTTACCCACCCTGGCCGGCCTTACTGCCGATCTTCTGCATCCCGACCGTCACGGCCATGTGATCATGGGTGAAAATCTTGCCCGTCATCTCGCCCGGCACCTTTCGCTTTGAAAACTATGCGCACCTTCCCGCTCTCTTTCCGTCTTGCAAAACATGAGGGGCGTGTCCGCACGGATGTGCTCGACTTGCCGGTTCCCATCCCAGGTTCTCCGATCTCGATTTCGCACGCCGACTTCGCCGGTGCCCGCTGGCGACTCGAACTCCAGCCCTGTGAAAAAGCGTCTGGCATCTTGGCCTGTGTCTTTACAGCTACGGTTGAGTCTGGTCGCGCCGAGGCGGTTGCCGCCGGGTTTTGCGTGAGTCTGTCACCGTGGTCCGCGGACCACTACGTGTTGCTGCCAGGCGCAGTTTATGCGGGGAACCGATTCGACTCCGCCCGCCGCAGCTACCCGCCAACCATCCGCGACGTCGGTCAGCGCGCCGACCGCATGCGCCTCGACGTTGGTGATATCCCGCGCCTTGCCTCCGGCCCGGGGCGCTCCCATCTTGATCAGACCTCGCTCGACGGTGCCGTGCCCGGACTTGGGATTCGTTTTTCTGATACGGACGACGCCCTGCTTTTCCTCACTCCTCAGCTTTCCTCGCACGGCCCAATCGGTCTGGAGTTAATCGAGTCCGACGCTCGGGATCGCGCCGAGTTGCTTCTGCTTGCCCCCGGGTTTCTCCATCCGCTCCCCGGCGATGATGATCCCATGTCCGGGATCGGGAACCAGGCCGTCGCCCACCTCCATCCTCAAAACGCCGAGCCCGCGACGCTCACTGCGGGCGAGTCGATCCGTTTCGAGTTTGAGTGGCACACGTTCGCCTGCCCCGATGTGCAAACGCTCTTCGAGCGGGTCTTCGCTCACCGCACGGCCCTCTTTTCCGACGCTGGCGGCCCGTTGCCCGACGTGCTGCCGTTTTCCGCCGCGTGGGACATGCTTCACACCAAGTACAACGACCAGAACTGGAATGATCCCCATGGCATCTACACTCTCGGCATCCCATGGGTCCCTGATCAGGCGACACAGTTTTGGCAAACCGGCTGGACCGGCGGCGGGATCACTTCGTTCGCTATGGTTCAAGAGGGCGACGAGACCTCGCTCGCCCGTGCGCTCCGCAACCTTGATTTCCTGCTCACACGCTCCGTCTCTCCGCTTGGTCTCTTTAAGTCCACAATGGGCGAATCCGGCGACTGGAAAGGAGACGCCAATATCGGCGGTGATGAGGCTTGGGCTGGAGGCACCACCAGCTGCGTTGCCGATGCACCGCTCGCCTTGGTGCGGCGTCAAGGTGACGCGCTTCACTTTGTTATTCGACAGTTCCTGCTTCTCAAAGAGCGGGGGCAATCTATTCCTGACAACTGGCTCACCGCCACCCGCCGCGTCGCCACCGCGCTCTGCGAGGTCTGGGAACGTGAGGGGGAGTTTGGTTTCCTGCTCAACTACGAAACCGGCGCTGTCGCTATTCGCGGCTCCACTTCCGGTGCACTCATCCCCGGCGCTCTCGCTCTTGCCTCCGAATTTTTCTCCGAGCCGCTGTTCCTCGCCGTAGCCGGCGCATCAGCCGAGCATTACCGCGTCCACGACCTTGCATGGGGTGTTACTACCGGCGGTCCGGGCGACGCGTTGCAAGCTCCCGACGGCGAATCTATTTTCGGTTTAGTCGAGAGTTTCATCACTCTCCATGAGCTCACTGGCGAGGCCGTCTGGAGCGAGGCCGCCCGCCACGCTTGTTTCCAAGGGGCGTCGTGGACGATCTCGTTCCCCTACGAGTTCCCGCCGGGCTCTGCACTCGCTCAGATCGGCTGCGACGCCCGGGGAGCAATGATCGCGAATGCGCAGAACAAATGCGGCGTTCCGGGCATCTGCACGCTCTCTGGGCAAGGTATCCTGCGCACGTTTCGCGCTACCGGCGACGTCCGCCTGCTGGACCTCCTTCGCGACATCGCCCATGCCCTTCCGCAATTCGTCTCCCGTTCCGACCGCCGCATCCCGACCCGCATCACTTGGGCCCACCCGTTCGACGAATTGCCCGTCGGCTGGATGTGCGAACGCGTCAACATCACCCCGTCCTGGTCCGAGCCCCTCGGTGAACAAGCCGCCTACTCTTGCTGGTGCGAGGTGGCCATGATGCTCACGTGGTGTGACCTCCCGGGCGTTTATGCGCAACCCGACACCGGCCTGATCCGCTGCCTCGATCACGTGCGCGCTGACTGGACCAACGATACCCACACCGCGCTCCGCATCGAAAATCCCACTGCGTTTCCATCGCGGGTTCGCATTCAAATCGAAACTACCCCCGCTGACCGCACCCGCGTCTTACCACCTAACTTCGCTGCCAGCCTCCCGCAGGTCTCCATTCCGTCCGGCGGCTCAGTCGTGTTTAAATAACCCCAGTCCACCGTCAATCCCCATGTCTACCACGACCCTCCCGCCCCTCAAACACGCCTGGAAAGGCTGCATCTGCCAGGGCACTGCCTCCGAGATTCTCCGCGCCGACGTGCAGGAACACCTGCGTTTCCTGCAAAAGGAAATCGGCTACCGCGCCATCCGTTTCCACGCCACCTACCACGACGACCTGGGTCTGGTCGAGCGCACCGCCGACGGTTCCCTTGTTTTCAACTGGGCGCTTGTGGACAAAGTCTATGACTTCCTTGTCGAGGTCGGTTTTGATCCCATCGTTGAGCTCAACCCCATGCCATCGTGCATGGCCTCGGGCGACAAAACCTTTTTCCACTACAAGATGAACATCACCCCGCCGAAGGTTATGGCGGAGTGGGAACAACTCGTCGCCGCCACCGCTTGCCATTTTATCGAGCGCCACGGGCTTGATCGCGTGCGGCGCTGGAAATTCGAGGTCTGGAACGAACCCAACCTCAATAACCAGTTCTGGTCCGGCACTCAGGAAGACTACTTCGAACTTTACGCCGCCAGCGCTCGCGCCCTCAAGAGCGTCCATCCCGACCTCCAAGTCGGCGGCCCAGCCTCAGCCGGCGGCGAAATGGTCCACGCCTTCGCCGCCTGGTGCCGCGAACGAGATGTGCCGGTGGATTTTTTCAGCTATCACTTTTACCCGATGGCCGAATACGGCATCTATCCATGGCGTGAAGGGTCGCCCGCCGCTCCGGGCCAGTTCTTTGCCGACGAATTCCGCAACACTCGCGCCGCCCTCACCGAGGCAGGATTTGGTCATATCCCGCACATCATCACCGAGTGGAACATCCAACACTGCGGCCCCAATGGCAAAGCCAAGTGGGTCGGCTCCGAGGACGTCGTGCGCCTGTTCGGCTGCGCCGCCGTGCTCCATCACAATCTGCACACCGAGCCACACGTGGATGTGCTTGGCTACTGGACGGCGTCCGATGTGATGCACGAAGCTCGTGTCACCCACCGCCGCTACGACGACCGCAACCAATACTACGGCATCCTCAACATCGCCGGTGAACCCAAACCGGCCTACCACGCGTTCGCTTTTCTCAACCGCCTCAACGGTCAGCGCTACGCGATTGATCTGCCTGACAAACCCGCCCTCGCCGACCTGCTAGTCACCGACGAGACGGTGTCGACGCGCGCAGTGCTCTGGAATTTTCACATGCCAGAGATGGATTCGCAGACATGGACTGGCAGCCTTTCTATGCCGCTCCCGCCCGCACTTGCCGGTGCCAAGCAAGTCCGCCTCGCCACTGCGCTCGTCACCGCCGGAGCCGGTAGTGCTTACGAGACATGGGTCGCCCTCGGTCGCCCCACCAGCCTCACGCGGATTGACGAGGAAGCGCTCCGCACCGCCGCCTGGCAGCGCCAGACCTCGCGCTACGTCGAGGTTATCAACGGCCACGCTGTGCTCGATTTCACCCTGTCACGCGACGAGGTTCTCTTTGTCGAGACGTTGGCCGTCGAACCCGGCGCTGCCATGGCCACCTCCGCCGAGATCGCCGCGCTCAACCACGCGCTCGAATACCCTGGTGCGGTTCCCGGTTGATTTTCTGTGCCCGGAAACGGTCAATCAACCAGCATTGGGTGCCAATCGCAGACCTGCCCGCCTTGCGCATTGCCGCTGGCGCGAATCGAACGAGGCAAACGTTTTGCAGCCAATCTCCAGCGCCGCAGCGATGTGGAGCAAGTCCAAGCTGCGCGTGCCCAGCTCACCCGAAAACTTTGCAGATAAGCGCTCGGCCCGGTAGAATACTTCTGCCAAATCATATTTTGGACGCACCAATCGCCCTGCATTAATATCATTTCGCAGCGCGCGAATTGCGGCAGACTCCTGAGAAGCATTGATTTCCCCACGAAATCGCTTCAAGCGCATGGCATTGGGGATTTCTATTTCATGCAGATGGGTGAAAGCAAATGGAGGGTCCAGCGATCGAAGCAAATCGTCGGCAATCTTGGAATTAGGTTCTTCAATGTAACTTTTTACAATCAGCGCGGTGTCGACGTAATCACCGACGATCATGTGTCACCCCTGTCGTAATCGATCACATCCTGCGCATCTCCGTGAACAGGTCCGTCAGGGAAAATACGCTCGCGCCAGCGCGAGCGCTCAGGCCAGGTTGCTTCCGATTTGCGGCCGCGCACTCCACCGGCCGGCGACAGCTTGGCAAATGGCAGTCCGCGTTTCGTGATGGTTACCGTCTCGCCGTCCTGAATCCACTTTGAGACGGTCGCAAATTGATTTCGGAGATCCGCTACGGTTGCGCTTTTCATATGATAGAAGATCTATCACGCGGGGCAGTCGGTCAATGGATTTTGTTCGATTCATTGTTACCATATCAGACTTGTCGGTTCGACCTTCGACACTGCGCTTCTTAGGGTTTTAATGTTTAGTATGCTCCCCTACTTCAAAAAAGACACCCCACTCACCATCGCCATGTGGGATTTTTCATGGCTGCAAGCTCATCACCCGGGCGGCGGATTCTACGACCTTGAACGCTGCGTGATCGAAGCTGCCGAGCGTGGCTACAACACGCTGCGTGTGGATGTTTTTCCCCACTACTACCTCGGGGGACCACACACGTTCCCCGAGCGTGGAAGCAATCGCCGCGTGATGTCGTGGGGATTCACCCGCGTGCCCGGCGGCATCACCCACAATGTCCGCGCCAAGGTCATCGAACTCGCCAATCTCTGCCGCAAACACGGTCTCTGGCTCGGCCTCGACACATGGAAATCCTTTGAAGTTCTTGGCAATGACCCCATCCCGCCTGAGCGCGAGGAATCCGTCTGCCGCGCATGGGCCGACACATGGGTCCGCGCGCTCCGCCTCATGCGCGAAGATGGTGTATTCGAACGCGCCGTTTGGGTCGCCCCACTCAACGAGGTCCCCATCTTCCTCGGCAACCTCCTTCAGCAAGTGCGCGAAAGCGGTCCCGAACTCACCGAGGTCGGCAACGGTGAGATCCGCTACCTCCGCCCCGAACATGACCACATCTACAAACGCCTCAACCTCTGGCTCGGGGAGGCGATCAAAGCCGAGATCGCCGGCGACAATCTTCCGCTGCTTTACTCCGGTGTCTGGGTGGAAAACTATCCTGCCCGCGTTCCTGCCATCTATGACGCGGTGGATGCCCATTTCATGCCTGACGCGCAACTGACCGACGCCGATCGTGCCGCCCTCGATAAAGCCGGTCCCGGTGGCTCCGACTTTATCCTTCACTACAAACAGGAGCACCTTGACATTGCCCTCTTCGGCGCTGCATGGGAACGCGCCTGCCGCCGAAACTATGCCGCCATGCTCCGGCACGCGCTGCATTTCTGCCAGACCACGCACAACTCGCTCACCCTTCCTTGCGGCCACCGCTTCGCTGTTATCTGCACCGAGGCTTATGGCCCCTGCAATCACCCCGACCTGCCCGAGATCGATTGGACTTGGTATAAACGCTACAACGCCGACGCGGCCCGCATCTTCGCCCAGTTCCCCTTCGCTGGGCTCACCCTCTCCAACCACGCTGAGCCGATTTTTTCTCTTTGGCAGGACGCAGACTGGCACTACCAGACGAATACTTATCTTAAAAATTGTTCTGTCTAACTCGTGTCCGAATCAAGACTTCGAGAGCTTTTGCTCGTTTTTGTCATCAAGCTCGGGTGGCTCGATGCGTGCACCGGGTGGAGCCGGAATGGGGCCATTCAAGAGGGGATCATCCGTTTTGCGCATCCATCGCTCCAAGCGTTCACGCATTTCGCTGAGGACGCCAGCATGTGCGGCAGAACCAGCCAGTTTGTGGGTCTCGGAGGGATCAGCCATCAAGTCGTAAAGTTCCTCGCCGGGCACTTCGTATGGCAACTGCTCATTTTCCAGCATCCACGACTTGGTCGGACTCGGATCGATATTCGCCATCGCCGGGTGATAAGGCAGCTCGTAGTTGCGGATATATTTATGACCCGACGTGCGAATTGCGCGTTTGGGTTCGTATCCCGCGTGGTAATTGACCTCGGCAAAGATCTCCTCAGCACCTGCGGCGTCCGGATGATTTTCCAAAAATGGTCGAAGGGAGCTGCCCAGGCAGCGGGTGGGAATCGGAATCCGCGGTGCACCAAACCCAGCATCCCGGCTTGGTGCGCAGTCATGCCGGTCAGTAATGCCGCCCGACTTGGCGAGCAGGTCGGTGCGTTGCAAAATGCCTGCGTGAACATCACCGCCTCACGCGCAAAGTCCTCAAGGTTTGGCGTGGAAATTTTGTGATGGTACGGGGAAATGTAGCGTCCTGCATCGTGACAATGGACATAAATGATGTTCATCGAGTCCCTCGGCACAATTGGTTTAGAGTCATTTCTGCGACTGCAATGAGACGGAACACGCCATCGCGATCAATCACCTCACCAAAAAGGTCGATCGAAATTTCCTGCCAAGTGCCGATTTCTAAAAATCTGATCTCTGGAAAGGGAACTTTGAGTGCAAAAACGGCCTCACCCCATTTGTCCAGTGGAAGCGACGGGTCCAGCCAAACGCCCTGGGCCTCTATGGTTCTGTCAAATGATACGATATCTCGAACGTTGCAGTGACAAAGATGAGGCCAGATTGTAGGATGGATGCCACCGTTCTGGAGGAGTTTCCTTAATTTGAATACACACATATTCCTTCGCATCGCTGTTGCAATCATCGCTTTCACTTCGGGTCTTTTGGCGTCTGATTCCAATCCGAAACCCGTCAAAATTCTGCGTGTTGGGGATTCCATCACCCGCTATGCCGCGTCCAACCCTGCGCTCTGTCAGGCACTCGAGCGAGCCGGCATTTCCTACGAAATGGTCGGCAGCCAAAACTGGCCCGTGCAGGGTGCGTCCGGTTTGATGGAGGGATACAATGGGGTGCCCATCCAGTTTTTTACCAGTCACCAGAAATCGTTTGGACAACCGGAAACGCTCAATGCTGATGCCGTGCCCATTGATCTTGCGATGGAACGATTTCAACCCGACCTCATCCTGCTCATGGTCGGCACCAATAACCTTGGAGGTTCTGTGTCATCAGAGATTCCTGTCGAAGAGCTTCGTGGCTACCTCGATGCCCTGCTTGACCGCATCCACGAACTTTCGCCCAAGGTCCATGTCATTGTTTCCACCGTCACCCCCGCCGACAACAAATACGCAAAATGGCCCGACATGACGAACCGCAACGAGCGCACTTCCGCCTGCAACGACCAAGTGGTACGCCCTGCCGTTGCTGAGCGAAAAACCGCCGGTCGCCCGATCTCATTGGCAGATGCCTTCACCGTACTTGACCCCGCGACCGACCTCTCCGACGGCGTGCACCCAAACGATGCCGGCAAAGCAAAGATCAACGCGGTGTGGTTTGACGCCATTCAAGCCTGGCTGGGCACAAAGTCTGTCCAGTAACTTGCCGCCGGAGCTTGCCTATTTGCCAGTATGGCACCTCGGCCTCCACTGCGTTTGACGAGAAGTGAGCAGCACGATAAAAAGACAGAATGCCTCAGCATCCTCATTCCCCTACCACGAGAGAAATTGCCGAAGCTGCCAATGTTTCCCATGTCACAGTCAGTCGAGCGCTGCGCAATCACCCGTTTGTCAGCGAAGCGACGCGTGCCAAGGTTATCCAGGCTGCTGAGAAATTGGGGTACCGTCCGAACCCTCTGGTGGGCATTCTCATGGGGCAGGTGCGCGCACGCAAACCAGGGAAATTTGTCGCTACGCTTGCTTGGATCAATTCTCATCAAGTGGAAAGCGAGTGGCAGCTAATGCCTTACCGAAGTCAAGTGCTGGAAGGTGCCAAACAGCGGGCAGAACAACTTGGTTATCAACTTGATGAGTTTTGGACCAAACAAGATGGAATGACACCCCAACGACTGCAACAGATCCTTTATGCACGTGGAATTTATGGCGTCGTAGTCCCCACCGCAGCGGATCTCAAATTTCTCGAAGCCATGAACTGGGAATCGCTGGCAGTGGCTTCTCTGGGGCCACCAAAAACGAGCCATCGTTGGAGCTATGTCGATGCGGATGCCGCCATGTCGATGCTCGAAGCCATCCGTGGATTGTCCGCGCTTGGCTACCGAAAGCTCGGCTTTGTGGTGGCTCCTGCAAACGACATCGACGCCCATCCGTGGCGGGCCACCTTTCTATCTCAGCAAGCCGATTGGCCCCGTTCAAACCGAATTCCTCCGCTCCGAATGGCAGATGCTCTCGATTTCCAACGATCGGTATTTCAGGACTGGCTGCGGAAATACCGTCCCGATGCGATCATTGGTTGCGACGTTTTGCTGAAGGAGCTTGCCGAGGAAGCCGGGTTTGCCGTTCCCAAAGATTTGGGAATTGCTCACCTGCATTTGGCAGCCGACGTGGAAGGCTGGAGCGGCATCGAATCCCGCGATGACCTGCTCGGTGCCACATTGATCGATATCGTAACCGCCAGCCTTCAGCGCAATGAATTCGGCCCACCTTCCTACGCCAAACGCATTCTGGTGCCGGTCACTTGGAAATTGGGAAACACCACACGCAGCCTGCCATGATCTCAACTCCAGCACACCTCATTCCTCATTGGAATGCACCAAAAAAGCCTTTCCGCCACTCTTGGAAACGAGTGGCAAACATCGATCAGTTCCGGTGGCTTTCGCGGGCTGATATGCTCGAGCTAGTCTAAAAGCAACAAGGCCGGAGAGTTTCCTCCCCGGCCTCGTTGAACCCCCAAGAATTGAAGAACTCTTAGCGACGACGACGGCGCAAGAAAATGCCAGCAAGTCCGCCCAGAAGCATCAATGCTGCGGAGGGTTCGGGGATGGCATCAACTGCAAGGCGGCCCACTCCAATATCCTTATTACCAGTACCGGCAGTGGTGCCATAGTCCATGTTAAATAAGACTCCCGCGTAATTAATGTCGGTCAATGAAATACTTGCCAATCCATTGTCCACATAAACCAACGAAGTTGTCGGATTATAGGATGTCCAAGTCAACGTAGTTAAATCTCCAAATGTTCCGGGCCCGTAAGTCGCAGACAAAGCCAACGATGTGTTGCGACTGATATAGTAGTCAGAATTAATTTGGATGACTGCACGGGCAAACCCACCGTGGCCAGTGCCAGACCCGCGAACCGCATCAAACTGTATGCTGCTAGTGTTGTCAAAACTCACCCCGCTTGTCACCCCACCGATGAGAAATTGAAGGCTCCCTGCTGTTGATGCTGTTGTGTGATTAACACGAACAGTCAAGTAGTCATTGGAAATACCACTGAACGGGTTCGTCCCGTTGTCAGTGACCCGAGCTAACGTAAAATTTTCCCCCAAAGAATTCGACATGCCACCATAAAGGGTGGGCCCAGAATAGCCGGACACAGAATTTGAGATGAGCGAGCCAGTTGTGTTGAAAGCCCGTCCGGTGAAAGAACTCGGCAATGCCGTCGTGCCATTGGTGTCGCGCATCTGAACATTTCCAGTGACATAGCCGTCACTGTTGAAATCGACCACCAAAACCGCATGCGAAGCCGAGGCTCCGGCAAACAGCGTGCCAACTAGGAGGGAGAGAATAATTTTGGTTGTTTTCATAAGTATTTCTGAGGTTTGGGTTTTAAGTAACTGATTCACCATGCGGACTGTTCATCCTGCACACAACAATTTCTAAATGTTCCACGTTACATCGGTCTGCTAGAGGCTACTCTGTTTTCGACGGCAGCAGCGCGTAGGCTTTGAGTGAATGAATGGTGACCTTTTCGGTGTGTGCCATGAATCGGAGTCCGATGAGACCTGGCTTGTTGTGGACAGGGCCGTAGGCGACTCCGTCATCTTGAAATTCGAGGGCGAGGACACCGTTTGACTCCAATTGCACATTCCCGCCAGATTTCAGGATGCGCACGGTGTGTGGTCCGGGTCCGGCACCGCCGATGAGATCATTGCCCACGGCCACAAGACTGAAGCCGCTGTTTTTGCGCATGTTGGCGGTGCGCCGGAGATTTTTGTCGTCCGCTGCCCAGGGCGAGACATGGTAGCTGTTAATTTCGCCCATGATGTAAGGGCGAAAGTCTGCGTGGCGGGCTGGGAGATTGAGATCGAAAATCGTGTCACCCGCTGGGTTGTGCGCACCAAAAAAGGCAATTCCCAAGCCGCTGTGATCGTTCTGTGGGGTGAAAGAGTATTCGAGAAGAAAATCGGAAGGGAACTCGCGCGTGTTCCAGAGAACCAAGTGGCCGGCGGCTCCGGCGGCTGGATCGTTCTGCAATTCAAGCGCCCCATTGGATGTCTCCGCCTTTGCGCCGGGGCCTTCCAACACCCATTCCGTTTGCGGGAGCCGGACGCGTTTGTCTCCGTCGAGCAACGCTTCCTCGCGGGTCAGATCGAGAGGCTGACTGAAATCGGCTTCATAAATTAACTCCAGATCGTAGTCTTCGAGGTCGATGGGTTTTTCATAAACTGTGCGGCCCTCGCCGCCGAGCGGCTGGAGAGCATATTGTGAAGCAATCTGGCGCACTTGCTCTGCAGTGAGTGGTTCGGCGAAGACCTTGGCATCGGCGATTGCAATGGGAGTAATGACTTTGCCCTCGTACTTGATGATGCCGCCCAAATTTATGGGTCCTGTGCCGGGGCCGGAGAGCTTTCCATCCTGCGCTTTCCAATGT
>JBGTLQ010000070.1:0-12197 GCA_041744075.1 Terrimicrobiaceae bacterium | reverse complement strand
GCGGGGGCAGGGGTTGGACCCTTTGGAAAGCCGACGCGGAACGTATTTGAATCCCTCAGAGATTGCCAAAGATCTTTCAGCTTTTGCTGAGGACGTGCATCAACCCGGCAAACCCTTTTTTCTTTGCGGAGAAAGTCTTGGAGCTCTTCTTGTGGCATGGTGCTTGGCGGAGAAGATCCCTCTGCCGCACGTGGATGG
The DNA here is from genome assembly GCA_041744075.1 of Terrimicrobiaceae bacterium. Lineage (GTDB taxonomy): Bacteria > Verrucomicrobiota > Verrucomicrobiia > Chthoniobacterales > Terrimicrobiaceae > JAJTZA01. Next base: position 11,999 of record JBGTLQ010000070.1, on the reverse strand, counting down.
CGTCATTTTTTCTGTTCCCGTCGTCACGCTCTCCAGAGAAACCCCGCTGCTAGTCAGGCTGGCTTTGCGGTTTGCAGCACGCGTCATTCCCTATGCCAGGCTGAAGCCCAGTTGGTTTGTGAGTGGAACGCGTCAGGTACCTCAAACCTCACGCGATGAAGATTGGCTCGCCCTTCAGCGCTCGGGCCCCCAGCACATTGGTGCCTTTTCTTTTTCGGTCTTGGAGGGCATGGGGAAACTCATGGAACAAATGCCACATTGCGCCACCAAAATCCAAACCCGCTGCCTGGTGCTCGCCGCTGGCAAGGATATCTTCATAAGGACCGATCAGGTGAAAGCTTGGTATGACCTCATCCCCGCAAATGACAAAACCTTTCTCGAATACCCAAACGCCTACCATGTCTTGTGGAATGATTTTGATCGCGAGGCGGTGATTCGCGATATCCACAATTGGCTCGCTGCCAGATAGTGAGCCAACCCAACAAGGCGTGTTTTCACACCAAGGTGTTGCTCATGGTCCCAAGCGCATGCATCTGCGAGGCGAATCTTTCTTCCAAATGACGCGGACATCGTCTTGGATCGCGAGGTCATGGGACTGACCTTTCAACCCGCGTCAACCCAAGGCTTATCGCTGCAGGGCTCAGGATTTTTCTCCCTGGTCGTTCCAAGACGGGTGAGACTCCTGTGCTGACCTGACCGGATGGCCGCATGCGTGGCGGATCACGCTTGAGATCCCGGCTTCGACGAAGGTCTCATAATCAGACCCTTCCCATTTGGGAATTGGGGGGAAGACCCCATGGTTGGCATTGGGCTTTTGGTTTATGGAGGGGGGTGGCGAAATATTCGCCACACAACAACATAACTCATGAAAACCATTCGCATCCTATCCTCTATCGCCATCGCAGCTTCTCTTATCGGAGCCGCTCACGCCCAAACCGAACCCGGAGACATCGTCGAAGTCGCCTCGCAAAACCCCGACCTCAGCACGCTAGTCACCGCAGTGAAAGCTGCTGATCTCGTGGAAGCGCTTCAAGCCGATGGCCCCCTCACGGTCTTCGCTCCCACAAACGAGGCATTCGCCAAAATTCCCCAAGCCAAATTGGATGAATTGCTCAAACCCGAAAACAAAGAAAAACTTGTGGCCATTCTCACCTACCATGTCGTGAGCGGCAAAGTCATGGCCGCTGATGTCAAAACCGATAAAGTAAAAACCCTCAATGGTAAAACACTTGATGTCAAAGTTGCCGACGGGGTGGTCAGTGTGGACAAAGCCAAAGTCCTCTCCACGGATATCCCGGCCAGCAATGGCGTGATTCACCTCATTGATACCGTCGTGATGCCCTGAACTTGATCCCTCCCACCCCGGTGGGCAGGTCGACCTTGTCACAAACGAAACCCAGCCTTCAGGGCTGGGTTTTTTTGTTGCTTTCATGGAACGTTGGTTCATGAAGCAGACCTTCCGGAAATCCTCAATGGATTCCTCCGAAGATCTCAGGTGGCCCCACCATGAGCGACTCAGGACACTGATCGCATCCTGCGAAAAAAGCCCACAACAACAAATCCAGCCATCAAAGTCAAAGTCACCGTGCTGGGTTCAGGAATGATATTGCTCGGGTCCCGGAACTCGAACATATACAACGCAACCCGGTCATGACTCAGGCGCACGTCAAAGGAAGAGCCCGTCCCTTTGGAGGAAACCGCATGGGCGGGATTATTGAATTGCGAATCTCCGGCGGCCGTGAATCCCGCAAAACCTGAGATGGCCGGTGCGGCAACGATCTTTGTCGGGGCATAGGTGATGTTTGACGAAAACGAGGTGGCCGACGTGTAGTAACGTTGGTTGAAATCGATGTCCAAGGACGTCAGTTGCAAGCCCAGACTATGAGGAGTGGTAAAATTGTAACCGCCCCCGCCATCGGGTGTGACATTAAAAAAGCTGAAGTTGAGGTCCAAGGTCCATCGTCCATCGGTGGTGGGGGCGTTGTTTGCTGTGTTGGTTCCTGTCATGCGCACATAAACCGAAAGCGTGCCGGTATCCTTCAATCCTTGGCTGTCCACCGTGCGCGCCACCATCAGAGAATCCGTGCCACTGACCAATTTGCCTGTGGGGTTTGTTGCGCTCACTCTCAAGCCATAAAGATTGGAATTACTGTCCCCCACAACAAATTGGCCAACCACTCCCGTGTTCCAGAAGGTCGTGTTGCTGGCGTCGCCGGAAGTGTTTTGCGGAATGACAGCCGTTGTCCCAACGGTTTGGGACTTGACGCTATCAATAACCAAGCTGGCAGCTTTTCCGTCCAGCACCGTCAATGTTGCTACCGCAAGGGACATGGCCAAGAATTTTCTGATGGAGTTTAGCTTCATGATGTTGTGCGACAGGTTGCGTTCCGGTCAATGATTGCCAAAAACCACATAAATGCAATAAGTTGTTTATAGTTTCATAAGTGCCACTGGAATTGTGGATCATCTCTTGGAAATTCCCGGAACAATGACCGGGTTTTTATTGCCGAGAACCTCCTCAACAGGCAACAATCCGCGCATGGCATTTTGGGATTTTGAGGACAATCGTTACAAGGGGGCGCGTGCCCTGTTGATCATCTCGGTTTTGGGGGTGCTTGTGACGGCTTTCGGTTTGACTTTGTTGTTCTGGTCGTATGACGAAGCCCCTGAGGAGACGTCTGTGTTGGCTGCAACCCCGGAGCCCACACCCACGCCGCCTCCCAGCCCTGAAGAGCTGCGGATCGCAAAATTGAAGGAATTGCGAATCGCGTTAGGGGGAGCGGTGAATGCGAGGGATGGGGCAAAAATGGAATCTCTCTCCAAGGCAATCTTGGAGATTGAAGCTCAGGACAGCGGGGCCTGGAGTCATGTGGGATATGCTCAAGAAAACCGGGAAGAATTTTCCGAAGCGCTTATCTCGTATGGGAAGGCCATCGAGTATTCCGCATCCGAGCCCTATTACCTATACCTGCGTGCACGATTGCACCGCAAGCAGGGGGACTTTCCGGCAGCCATCAAGGACCTGGAAGAGGCAGCGCGGAGAGATCCTGCCAGTGTTGGCATGGCGAACTTGCTTTTGATTTTTAAAATTCAAGCCGGTGAGGTCGAGGAGGTTCGTCAGATCGTCGAAACCTACGAGAAAACTCAAATTCATGCCCAAGCGAACTTGTGGCTCCTCGGAGCTGGTGCGCTTGCTCTTCAGGATGGAAATTTGAACCGTGCCGCCCGGTGTTTTGATGCCTTCCAAGGCACTGCGGGCCCTGCAATCCTAGCTGAACTCCTTGCGGATCCGTTTTTTAATGCCTATCGCAACGAAGTTGAGCTTTTACCCTACTTCTCGCAGTCGATTCGCTAAACCGCGGTCTGCCACGCGATAGATCGCCAACCTTCTGAATACCATTTGGCGATTTCCTAAAGAAAAGCGTTGCTTCGGCATTGGCCTTCATGGATTGATTGTTTTCTTATGTGGCGGACACTTTTGACATTCCTTCTCACGGCGGGGTTGGCTTCTGCCCAGCCAGAACCGACCGCATCTCCCACCCCTGCTTCCTCAACGGAGGGTGAAACCGCGAGCCCAACTCCCGAGACGGCCCCCGAAACAACGGAGACTACGGTAGAAATCATCGAAACCACGGTCACCGACTTGCCCGCAGGAGAGGTGGGCACACTTCCGACTCTGGAACCTGCCTCCGAGGGGGCTCCTCTGACCACCGAGGACGTGATTCCTCTGATGCCTCCCACAGATTTTTCACTGCCAGATGAAGCGTTCACGGATCCGAATGCCATCGTTCCTGATGAGATGCCTTTGGCACCGCCGCCGGCTGTGGTCATTGAAAGTGAGGCGGAGAAACAGCGGGAACTCAGCATCCGTTACCGGGAAGTTCGCGTGCAGGCTGAGCAAGATCCTCAAGTGGTTCGGATGTTGGAACGGGCGGACGAGGCGACCTCGCTGGAGGACCGCCGCGCAGCGCTTAGGGAGTACTATCGATTGCTCTTCAAGAAAGTGACAGCTCTCGACAGCTCTCTCAAAATGAAGAGCGAGATGATGGAAGAGGCCTATATTCGACGTTTGGCCCAAACACGCCTCGAACCCACAATTCCCCTCAACCCTCCTCCCACACCGGAGCCCCTCAATTGAGCCCCCTCGATTCTTTGCCAGAGATCCCGGTTGGCAGCTTCAACCCAAGGCTTCGGGAAATGAAGGTCATCACCGGCACAGCTCACCCCACCCTTGCCAAAGCCATCTGCGCTTACCTTGGGCAACCCCTCTGTGACGCAACTGTCACATCCTTTCCTGACGGCGAAACGTTTGTCAAAATCAACGAGAACATCCGCGGTCGCGACTTGTATATCGTTCAGCCCACCTGCCCGCCCACCAATCAAAACCTGATGGAGCTGTTGATCCTGGTGGATGCCGCCCGCCGGGCGAGCGCTTCCCGGATCACGGCCGTGATCCCGTTTTTTGGTTATGCCCGTCAGGACCGCAAAGACCAACCCCGCGTGCCAATCACGGCAAAGCTTGTCGCCAATCTCCTCGTAGCTGCCGGCGTGAATCGCGTTTTGACCATGGACTTGCATGCTCAGCAACTTCAGGGGTTCTTCGATATCCCGGTCGATCATCTGCACGCCCTCCCGGTAATGATCCAATATCTTCGGAGCCTTGGTTTGGATGACCTCGTTGTTGTGAGCCCGGATGTCGGGGGAGTTAAGATGGCCTCTGCTTACGCCCAAGCTCTCAATGCCGGGTTGGCAATCGTCGTGAAAAAACGCAAAACAGCCACGGAAATCGAGCCGGTTGCTGTGATTGGTGACGTTGCAGGTCGCAATGTGATCATCGTGGATGACCTGACCGAAACCGCCGGAACACTCACCGGGGCGGCAGGGATTCTCAGAGATCAGGGAGCCAAAAATATTTATGCTGGCGTTTCCCACGCAGTTCTGACAGATTTAGCGGTCGAACGGTTGAGGAACTCCGAAATCAAGGAGCTCATTACCACGGACAGTGTCCCCGTGCGCAGCTCCGGCGAATCAAGAGTCAAAGTGCTCTCAGTCGCCCAGTTGATGGGCGAGGGCATTCGGCGTATTCACGACGACGAGTCGGTGAGCTCACTCTTCGATCTCAACACCTAATTCAAAAACACACTTATGGCCAAACAAGTCAAACTCTCCGCCAGCTCCCGAGCTGAGTCTGGACGCAACGCTGTCAAAGCCGTCCGCGCCCGCGGCGGAATCCCTGCAATCATTTACGGGGGCAAAAGCACTCCATCCAACCTCGAAATCAAAAAGCGCGACATCGAAGTCCTGCTCGCACGCTCCGTTGGTGAAAACATTCTTGTCGAACTCGAAATCCAAGATGGTGGCAAGACCTCCAACCGCCTTTCATTGATCCAAGAAATCCAGCATCATCCTGTGCGTGGAGATATTCTCCATGTGGATTTTCACGAGGTTTCAGTCAACGAAGAAATTACCGCAGAAGTTGTCCTTGAGCCCATTGGGGAAGCCATTGGGGTCAAAACCTTCGGAGGCCTCTTGCAACAAAGCATCCGTGCTCTGCCAATCCGCTGCCTTCCAAAGCACCTGCCAGAACTCATCACGGTTGACGTTTCCAACCTCAATGTGGGTGAATCCCTTCATGTGGGTCAGATCGTCCTGCCCGAGGGCGTCACCGCTGACACCGACTTGGAATTGACCGCCTTTTTGGTCTCTGAACCGACCGTGGCCGAGGAGCCTGTGGTTGCCGATGCGCCCACAGCCCCTGAGGTTATCAAAGAGAAGAAGGCCGAAGCAGCACCTGCAGCTGACAAAAAATAGTCTGATTTTCCACCATGGAGCACGAACCGGTTTTCCGGCTGGTGGTTGGACTTGGCAACCCCGGCGAGCGATACACAGGAACCCGGCACAACGTGGGTTTTGATGTGGTCGATGAGCTTGCCCGAAGAGCAGCCTCTTCATTTTCCATGGAGCAAAAGTGGGATGCGCAGGTCGCGGCCTGCGGCGGGAGGATGTTCATGAAGCCACAAACCTTTATGAACCTCAGCGGTGAAGCCGTCGCAAACTACACCCGCTATTTCCGAATCGAAGCCTCGGAAGTGCTGGTGATCCTCGACGATGCCTGTTTGCCGCTCGGCGAAGTGCGCCTGCGACGCAGCGGAGGAAGCGGTGGACACAATGGTCTTGAGTCTGTGATGGTGCATCTCGGAACCGAGGGTGTCCCGCGGTTGCGCGTCGGAATCGGCGACCGGGGTCAGATTCCTCTCGACGAATTCGTTCTCTCCAAGTTCTCTATCACTGAAAGACCCATGGCTGAAAAAGGAACCCTCCGAGCAGCCGATGCCGCCGACCACGCCAACGCCCACGGAATGGAAGCGGCGATGAACACATTTAACAACCAGAACCAAACACCATGAAACGACGTTACGAAGCCCTGCTTGCTCTCGACACCCGAGGCAAAGACGACACCATCAAAGACACCATTGACCGCCTCGAAAAATTCTTCAAAACCGAAGGAGCCGAGGTCGAGCAAGTTCAACGCTTGGAAAAGCGCGAGCTCGCTTATGAGCACGAACACCAAAACACCGCTTACTTCGTGAATTTCATCTTTGCCGCCGAGCCCGCGCTGATCGATAAGCTCCGCTCCAAGCTCAAACTTGACCAAGACGTGACTCTGCAAAACTACTTGGTGCTTCCTGACAAAAAACCGGAAGTCGCCCAACCCGCCGCCGCCTAATAAGCGTCAGCCCCTGGACCATGGCAAATCTGAACAAAGTGATGTTGATCGGGAACCTGACACGGGACCCTGAAGTCAAATACACCCCTAAAGGTACAGCCGTCACGGACATCGGTCTGGCCATCAATCGCTACCACACCTCCGAATCCGGTGAGAAGCGGGAAGAGACCACATTTATCGATGTCACCCTTTGGGGCCGCACGGCAGAGGTGGTTAATCAATACTGCAAAAAAGGAAATCCCCTCTTCGTCGAAGGCCGTCTGCAACTCGACTCTTGGGAAGACAAACAGTCCGGCCAAAAGCGATCAAAGCTTCGTGTTGTGGGAGAAAGCATTCAACTCCTTGGGGCCAAGGGCTCAGGAGGTGGTGGTTCCCAAGGCGGCCATTCCGGTGGTGACGATGAGCCGCCAGCTCGTCAGTCCCCACGTCCCACGCCGCCACGTCAAGAACCTTCCGCGCCAGCGGAAGATGACGATATCCCGTTCTGATCGACAAGCGTTTCGAGGTCGGCTAAAAAAAGTCGAGCAAGCTTCCAGCTTGCGCGAACGGCAGTTGACGGTGGATCGTGACCTCCGGGCACGATGCGAAATCTATTCGCGACGAAGCCGCCTTTTCATAGTGCCGCTTTGCGGAAGCATTTGTCATCGCGCCCGGAGGTCACGATCCACCTTTGGAAGCCGTCAGGGATTTTTGTAAAACCGGATGGCTTCGATCGGGCTTCCGAAATCTTTGAGCGGATACACGCCTCGCGAAAAAGCACTTCCTGGATCCCGGATTAAATAATCGAAGCCCTGCTTGCCGCAGATCACCACAAAGTGCGTGATACCATTCGGGTAGCGGAGGCGGGCAATGACGGGATTTCCCTGCATCAGATTCCAATCAATCAGGAAATGGGATGGTGCATCCTCGTAATGAGGCAGGAGTCGATCAACAAATCCTGGATCAAATTCCACGGCCTTTTCCCAATAGATCCAACCTTGCGGGGTGTAGCCGCCGGGCGTTTCTTTGAGAAAGGCATTGAGCCGACCCGGATCCACGTCCATCCCATGGGCGGCAAGTGTCATTGCCGCACTGGCCACCGCACAGCCTTCAGCAGCCAAAGTCCCTTCTGTGGCACCGAGGTTGTCTTGACCCCAGCGCGGATCAGCTTGTGCAAAGGAGGGCACCTCAATCGCGGGATTGGCAAAAAAGTAGAGCCCTCCCGAGGAAGGGGTAGGCGCTTTTTCCATCCAACCTGCAAACCACCAGGCCGCCCATGCCACCAGCAACAAGGCCACCAACCCCGCAAGAAGCGGGAGTTTATTTCGGGAGGAAGGAAACTCAGAGGCCATGGAGGTTCGGAGCACCTTTTTTTCTGAAGAAATTCGCAAAATGTTTTTTGAAACCCTCACGCATGGTCAGATATTTTCCATTCGCAGTCCCACCGAGTGGCAGCTGGGCGACCAGCGCAGCTACGGACAATTCGGGGAGTTCAAAAGCCGTGTGACTCACCCCGACCGCGCTGGCATGGTGGGCGTCGCTGGATGCTGTTGTCACGAGGCCACGTTTTTGCGCATAGGCGAGCGCCCGCTGATTAAATGACCGCGATGTGACCGCGGCATTGAATCCCTCGAGGACTTTGATGGGCAAATGATCGAGCACAAGACCTCGGATGCCAGATCTCCACTGATCGAAGGGGTGCGCTGGAATTGGCACGCCACCTCGGCGGTTAATCTCGTGACAGACATCAATCGCCTCCGACGTGCTCAGATCCGGCAACGTTGTGCCAATACACAATAGATGCCCATCCAAGGTGCTCACCTCAACCCCAGGAACAATCAGGAAATCATCAACCGGCAATCCGTCTTCCCGCGAGAGCCCCTTTTCCAAGCAATACGCATGGGCTTCACAGGTGTCATGATCCGTGATCGCTATTCCCGACAGCCCACGTCGTTTTGCCGCCGCAATCAACTTCTCCGGGGGATCCGCCGCATCCGCCGAAAACCAGGAATGAACATGCAGATCAAAAAGAAATGTCATCTTCTCTGATTTCAAATGGGTTACGCGTCATCATTCCTCGGGAATCCGAGACCCTACACCCGGATGACGTGGTCATCCAACGCAAAAGCATCAAGTCTCCTCATGGCGCACGATAACTTCTGAGAAGGTGGATCGCGATCTCTGAGCGCGATGACAACCCAAACGGCGTAGCCGTCACTCGTTGCCTGATCAGGAATTTTTTTGACAAGATGGCAGGATTTTCAGGATGGACAGGATGGTCTCGAGAGGAACAAAGGGACGAACCAAAAAGGAATTTGACCACGGAGTGCACAGATTCCAAAGAGTCCTTGAACCCCCACCCTTCACTCAGGACCCGCGACGTTCCCCGCTCATCCTTCCAGCGTATCGAGAGGGGAGTCATCCGGCCCTCCCTTTCCGCTCAATACATGGGTATAGATCATTGTCGTTGAAACATCGCTATGACCCAGCAGTTCCTGCACGTGACGGATGTCTTTTCCTGATTGCAGGAGGTGCGTAGCATACGAATGCCGCAGCGTGTGGGGCGTCACTGGCTTGGTCATTTCTGCCCGCATGGCCGCCCGTTTCACCAACTGCTGCACCCCATTGGTCCCCACATGATGGCGACGAATTTTCTGCGTCCATTGATCTTCAGACAACCCATCAGCCGGAAACAGCCCGCGAAAAAGGCTTCGCCTCACGCGGCTGGGCGAGATGAACGCCGAGCATGCTTCTCAAAATGATGCGCAAGTTGCTTGTCCAAAAACTTTCTGCCACTTCCGCTCTTCAAGAATCTTTCCCTCCCTTGTGCATCCAGTTGCTCAAGATAGGCTTTAAAATAAATGAGTTTCCAAGGACCACGGAATGATGTTGCAAAGGATTCGCCGTTTTGATGCTCTTTTTATCGGCGATCCAAGTCAGCAGAAAATCCAATGTAGAGCCCGGTATCAGCAAGTGACTGCAAGACATAGACATAAAATACGTGTCAAGTCTCTCACACCCAACCGCGTGAGGCGAAGCCTTTTACGCGGCCCCACCCTCGATAATAGTCATGATGACCAGGCTCCACGTCCCGCACCTTCAAAGCCATTCGAAAACGCACCCAACGATCTTCCCAAACTGCTGCTGATCTGCTATTTACATTCATGTTGCGCGACTTGTGCAACAAGAATAGCATGACATCATCTTTTTGCAATAAAACTACACATCACGTAAAAATACGTTCGCCAAGAAAATGAAGCCCGGACTCAAAACGCTGATCACAGGTATCACCCTCTTTATTCTCGGGGGATTCGTGATCCCTTTTCTCCTCATACTCCCCCTGTTTCTCAACGAATCAAGCAACAAGCAGTTTCTCATCCCGGGTTCGAAGGAGGTCACGGTGGAGAAGCCAGGCCGCTACTATTTGTGGAATGACTTCCAGACTGTCTATCATGGAAAGAGCTTCAGTCGATCGGAGAACATTCCAGACGGGCTTGAGATTGCCGTGACTGACGATACTGGTAAGACTCTGGCTTTCAACAGTGACACTTCTACATCCTCAAGTAGCGGGAGCAGCTCTAAGAATAGCATTGGCTATGTTGAAGTGATCGATCCTGGCAAACTTATGGTTTCTGTATCAGGCGACTCCGAAGAGAGGGTGTTTTCCTTCTCGCAGTCGATCTTCCCGAAGATGTTTTTAGCGATTTTGGGCGGCGGAACTGCATCGATCCTAATGGCATTTATTGGATTCGGCATTGGGATTTGGGGCGTAATCAAGCTCGTCAGAAATAAGAGGGGCGAACAAGGCGTCGCTCCTAACGCCTGACCCGCCGCAAGTTCAAACCGTCATGATCATTTCACCCTCACCCCACAGTCGAAACCGCGCCCTCGGTCAGGCGTAGGAGGACTCGACGTTAGCTCAGCATATATCACCCCTCGCCAATTACAACCCACCTATGAAACCCCTAATTACTATTGCACTATTCCTTGGACTACTTGCCATGCCTGTTTATCAGGCGCATGCGTCTGAACATCCTCTGCTTGATGGTGAGTATTTTATGCTCAGCACACCGAAGTTTTCCGATCCCGATGCTGAGACATACCCCACGCAGTCCACGGTGCTGATCGAAACCGATAAGAATGGTTCTCGATATTTCTCCTTTATCGATGATGCTGGAAAGAAGACACGAACCTATGATTTGAAGGAGATTCCAGGCCGATTCTCTGTTGTGTTCACATCCACCAGATTAGAGCCGCATCCCTCAATGATCTCAGCTTTATACCTTGGACAGGTCGGAGATAAATCTATCACAGGGAGAAACTACACATATAATGATGGGAAGCTCTCCTACGAAACGCGTTTTTCTTTGGTTCCGAAAAAATAATGCTAACGAGACTGTCGAAAAAGCAATTTATGGCTAATTTTCGGTCTCATGGTTTGGTTGGCTGATTTATCGGAGATTTTGGTTGGTTGGCCTGGAAATTCAATCCGAATCCGCAATTTGGCTTAAGTGCTGACCTTATGGCGGCTATTAGGTCCACAATTGGAGGGGGAAACCCCTCTCAGTTCCTCCCTGTGCCGTATTTTCCCAGTTTTTCTAAGTTGTGGACAAGGCAGTAGAGTTTCCATTGCACGTTGACTTTGCTTTGTCCTCGAAGGGTGAACCGGTCCAGCGATTTGTGGGCTCGGATGTTTGCGAAGACGGGTTCTACGTTTCCTAATCTTTTTGAGTAGATTTTGCGTCCCTCGGGAGTATCGATTTTGATTTTCATCGCTTCGGTGAGTGATCCCTTCTGCCTTTCAAAGAAAATGCGAACTTGGCGGGGGGATTTCTGTGCGGGATTCTTCAGGCATTGGGTCCGCAGTTTGCAACCTCGGCATGCGGCTGCGGGGGCTTTGAAGCTCATGGCTTGGTAGCCGCTTGTGGTGAGGATGGATTCCCCGCTGGTGTTCATCCGTTGGCCAGCTGGGCACGTCATTCGTCCCGTGGTGGCGTCATAGTCAAAGTCGGCTGCAGTGAACCAGCGAGGGGCTTTCTTTTTGTAGTCTTGTTTGTGCCGGTCGGTTGGGCGGCGGTGGCGTTTGGCTTGCGCGAAACGGGGATCCCGGGAACGAACCACTGACGATCAGTTAACAGCCGAAGGGGTCAGTCCCGAATGGCGCTAACTTAAGGTGGTTTTGGGACGGCATTCGACGCCAGCTTTTCTATGAGGTAAAGGCCCCATCTCATGCCTGGGTTTGGTCAGGAGGCGATAGTTTTTGGGGCGGCGTTTTTTGACCCGAGGCTCGCTG
>JBGTLQ010000069.1:0-26014 GCA_041744075.1 Terrimicrobiaceae bacterium | reverse complement strand
TGACTAAGCTGAGAACGTCCGAAGAAGTCGCGAACAACGGCGCTCAGGGATTTCGGGTTGATCAGCTTTTGAGGGGTGATCTGGTCAACACCGATATCAAAAAGGGTCATTCTTTCACGAACAAGGCGTTCGGTGCGGGCCAAGCCCACACGGCATTGATTCGCAAGAAGTTCACCAACCGTGCGAACGCGGCGGCTGCCCAAGTGATCGATATCATCAATCATTCCTTCGCCGCGGCGAAGATCGACCAGATATTTCATGGCCGCGATGAAGTCTTCCTTCGTCAGCGTCCGCTCATCTTGAGAAACACCAAGACCGAGCTTTTGGTTGATTTTGTGACGTCCCACACGGCCCAAATCGTAGCGCTTGGGGTCATGGAAGAGGCGTTTGAGCATCCCGCGGGCGTTTTGAACGGTTGGTGGGTCGCCGGGGCGGATCTTGCGGTAAATGTCCTTAAGCGCCTCGTCCTCGTCATGAGCAGGGTCTTTTTTCAAGGATTTGATGATCGTGTCATCTTCCTTGGTATCAACCACTTTGACGGTTTTGTGACCGAGTGCAAGGAGGTCCCTGACGGCTGCGGCATTGAGAGGTTCAAAAGCGCGCGCCACGGTGATGTCGCCATCCAAAACGTCGGCAATAAGCACCTTGGTCGCAATCTCTTCTTCATCAAGGGTCTCGCTGAGCTTGAGATCCACAATGTCATAGAACAACTTGATGATCGCTTCGTCAGATGGGAACCCAAGAGTGCGAAGGAACGTGGTCGCAAGAAACTTCCTGCGGCGTTTGCGGCGATCCAAATACACATAGAGCAGGTCGCTGGTATCAAACTGGACTTCGATCCATGAACCGCGGTCAGGAATGATCCGGAATCCGTGTAGCAACTTACCATTGAGATGGACGCTGGTTTCGAAGCAGATACCAGGGGAGCGGTGCAGCTGGCTGACCACCACACGTTCGGCCCCGTTCACCACGAAGGTGCCTTGAGGAGTCATGAGGGGAATTTCGCCCATATAGACTTTTTCTTCCTTTGTGCTCTTGTCGTCTTTGTAACGGAACGTTACATAAAGAGGGGCCGAGAAGGTTTGGCCTTCTCGCTGACATTCCAAGGCCGACATCTTCGGATCACCAAGGTCATAGCTGACAAAATCCAAGCTCGACTTTTCTTCAAAACCAAAAATTGGAAAGAATTCGCGGAAAACGGCCTGAAGCCCCACATTCTTGCGCTTGGAAGGTTCCACCCCGGTCTGAAAAAATTCCTCGTAGGAATTGATCTGAAGTTCGATCAGGTTAGGAGGTTGGATGGTCTCGTGGAGTTTGCCGAAGGAGATGCGATCAGACATAATACGTGTGGTTTGGTTTGAGATTCGGGCTGTCCAGAGACCCTGCTAGTTGCAGACGATGCCCCATAATTCCAGAAAACGAAAAAAACGTCCCGGCCCGAACCCTGTTTTTAGGAAGGGCACGCGTGGGGACGCTACAATCAGTGTTTAATGGAGAAGGAATCGGTGCAGAGCGCAGGGTGTCTTTAACGGCGAACTTCACAAAGTAGGCGCTTCGCCAGTTCGTTGGCAAGTTTTTTTTATTTTTTTTCGAGTTTTTTGAGAAATTTACGGGTTTTGGCCATTTTCTGGCACCAACGATTCCAAATTCAAGAGCCATGCCGACCCGGACTGGGCTGTTGAATATTGGCGCTCTGGGCCATTTGCCATTGGACTGACCCCGGACAGCCTCCCCGATTTTCCGACTTTTCAGACATCCGGCATTGGAAATGTCAGCATTCAGGATAGTATCGGAGTCATGACCACTGCTCCAGCACCCCCCGTGAAGGCTTTTCATGTGATGACCAAGCCAATCGGGCCACTTTGCAACTTGGACTGCAAGTATTGTTTTTACTTGGAGAAGGAGAAGCTTTTTCCTGCAAACGAGAATTTTAAAATGACGGATGAGGTGCTGGAGGAATACATCCGCCAATACATTTCTCTGCAAAATGTTCCAGAAGTGAGTTTCGCATGGCAGGGGGGGGAACCCACCTTGTTGGGGGTCAATTTTTTCCGCAAGGTGGTCGAATTTCAAAAAAAACATGCCGACGGTCGAAATGTGAGCAATGCCTTCCAGACGAATGGCACCTTGTTAAATGATGAGTGGTGCGAGTTTTTTGCATCGAACGGTTTTCTAGTGGGACTCAGTGTAGATGGGCCCGCCAAGCTGCATGACGCCTACAGGGTGACCAAAAAGGGCGGGGGATCTTATGAACAGGTGATTGCTGGGCTGCGATTGTTGAAAAAGCACGCCGTGGAATTTAATACCCTCACCGTGGTTAATAAAGTTAACTCCAGCAAAGCCTTGGAAGTTTACCGCTTTCTTCGAGATATCGGTTCGGGGTTTATCCAGTTTATCCCCTTGGTGGAACGGTTGCCGGATGCGGAAGCCACCAAGCTGGGGCTGGATCTTGCAACTCCGCCGCGTGTGGATCAGGAGGGGCAGGTCAGGTTGCCGGTCACCGATTGGAGTGTTCAGCCACGGCAGTATGGGGAATTTTTGTGCACAATTTTTGATGAATGGGCCAAGCGAGATGTGGGCCGCACCTTTGTGCAGATATTTGATGTGACCCTCGGCAATTGGATGGGCATGGGCGGGGGTTTATGTGTTTTCAGCGAAACGTGTGGAACGGCGATGGCCATGGAGCATAACGGCGATGTTTTCTCTTGCGATCATTACGTTTATCCCAAATTCAAGCTGGGGAATGTGATGAATGCCAGCTTGGGCGAAATGGTAAACTCCGAGTTTCAAAAACAGTTCGGCACCGACAAAAAATCAACCCTTCCAACGTATTGCCTTCAGTGTGATGTCAGACACCTCTGCCATGGTGAGTGTCCGAAACATCGGTTTTTGATGACGCCCGATGGTCAGCCCGGCCTCAATTATTTTTGTGCCGCTTATAAAAGGTTTTTTCATCACTCGGCTCCGGCCATGAAGCATATGGCAGCCTTACTTCGTGCCGGAAGGCCTGCAGCGGAGATCATGAATTTTCCGGCAGTTAAAAACCGCTAATAAACGCGAAGAGACGCTAATCAGAAGTTCCCCCCCATCCACGATTCGAGGAATTTTTCCAAAACTCTTGACCTGCACGGCCCATCAGCGAATTTTAGCTCCCGCCAGCTGAGGTCTTCCTTTGCTGCGCGTGATATTTTTGAATGAAAATTATTGATCGTTATGTTGGTTTGGGTGTTTTCACCACCGCCCTCTTTGGGGTTTTGGTGTTGAGCATGGTGTTGGTGATCGGGAATATTTTTAAGGAACTTCTTGATCTGATCATCAACCATGACGTGCCGATTG
This sequence comes from Terrimicrobiaceae bacterium, assembly GCA_041744075.1. Classification (GTDB taxonomy): domain Bacteria; phylum Verrucomicrobiota; class Verrucomicrobiia; order Chthoniobacterales; family Terrimicrobiaceae; genus JAJTZA01. The sequence goes on along the minus strand of JBGTLQ010000069.1, from coordinate 22,678 downwards.
AGACCGTGTTGGCCTTTATGGCTTTTGTGCTGCCATTTTCTCTGACGTTTACCATTCCATGGGGTTTCCTGACTGCCATCCTTCTGTTTTTCGGGCGGATGTCAGCGGACAACGAGCTGATAGCTCTCAAAGCCAATGGGGTCAGTGTTCCAAGAACCTGTCTGCCAGTCTTTATTTTGGCGATTTTGCTGACTCTGACCTGCTTCTGGATTAACATTGAAGTGGCCCCTAGGGCCGAGCAGGAAATGACCCAAGCCGTCTTCAAGATCGCAACCAACAATCCGATCCGGTTGTTTTCTGCGGATGAAGTGGTTGATCAGTTTCCTGACCGTCGTATTTATGTTGGTGGCAAGGATGGTGACAACCTTCAGAACGTCATTGTTTTTGACATCAACAGGCACAATGACCCTCTGAAGATGGTGCATGCCAAGTCTGGAATTCTCACCCCTGACCCGGAAAACAGCCGCCTGCTGCTGAAGCTGTTTGATGCCAGGTTTGAACAGCGCGATGCAAACGAACCACGAGACCTCTCGAAGGTGCGTCAGGGCATTCAAGTCGATGAAGGCGTTTTTCCCATTTCCTTGGAAGGTTTTTACCAAGAATACTTGGGGGGACGTCGTTTGAGTTCCTACACCCTTGGCGAGTTGATCCAATATATCGAGGATGGGGCCGAGGGGCGGGAGATCGAGGCGAGAGTCGAACTCAACAAACGTTTTTCGGTCTCTCTTGCGTGCGCAGCTTTTGCTCTCATTGCGATCCCTCTCGGTGTGACGACTCACCGGAAAGAAACCTCGGTCGGCTTTGCCTTAAGCTTGATTGTCGCCTTCTCCTATTTCTTTTTCATTATCATGGCTGACACCTTCCGTGGGAATGCCGCAGCCCATCCCACCGTGTTGATCTGGATCCCGAACGTTTTGTTTTCTATTCTGGGAGCTTGGTTGTTCTGGCGATTGAGCAGGCGATAGGGTTCTCCAAACATGAAAAGCCTTCTTCGCTTTGTGCTGTTTGTCGCCTTTTTGGCCATGGCATTGGGTTTGGTGTATCTGATCAGAAAGCCTGCAACGAGCACTGAGGCCCCTCTGCCTTTCGTCACGCAATCCTCGCCACGCTCGACTCTGGAAACCCGTGACCGCGAGTTCACGGACCTCGTGGCCTCGGTCTTGGCAAGTGTGGTGAGCATTGATGCCATTCCTGCGGATGCGGTCGATCCCAATGCCCAGCGACTCAAGTCCCTATTTGGGGGACAACCTGGTTCCTCGCCAGCGCAACTGGGGTCGGGAGTGATTGTTTCCGACGTGGGCCACATCGTGACCAATTTCCATGTTATCAACGGCGCTGGGGCCGTGAGGGTGCATCTCAATGATGGGCGAATCATGCCAGCCAAATACTTGGGTGCTGACCCCCGCTCTGATGTGGCCATTTTAAAAATCGAAGCAGAGGGGCTGCAGCCAGCCAAATGGGGAAATTCGGATCTTGTGAGGATCGGTCAGGGAGTTTTTGCCGTGGGCAACCCCCTGGGTCTGCAAGAAACGGTCACGCAGGGCATCATCAGTGGCAAGGGACGCCGCGCGCTCAGTGAGGCTGCCAATGAGTTTTTTCAAACGGACACGGCCATCAACCAAGGCAACTCGGGCGGTCCACTTTTTGAACTCCGGGGGGAACTGATCGGCATCACAAACATGGTCACTGCTGGCGGAGAAGGGATCGCGTTTGCCATTCCCTCCAACATTGTGCGGCGGGTTTTTGAAAGCATCCGTGACAACGGGAGATTTATTAGGCCATGGTTTGGCACAGTCATTCGCCCGCTCACACCCCGTCTTGCTGCGCAGCTGAAAGTTCCAACAAATAAGGGAGCCCTCTTGGTTGGAACGTATGAAAACTCTCCAGCAGCCCTGGCCGGGTTATTGCCCGGGGACGTGATCATCTCCTTCAACAACAAACCCATCATTGACCATATCGACCTTCGAAACAGGATTGCCGAGTCGCCTGTGGGACAGGAAGTGAATTTGCGAGTTTTGAGAAAAGGTGAGGAATTTACAGCCCAAGCCATCATTGCTGCCGAGCCAAGTCAGTAGTCCCATCTGACAATCCTTTGGAAATTTGCTGGGATCACGGTATTGTTGATCCTTGATGGTTGAGCCTCGTTCATTCCGTTCTCTGCTTCGGCATCTCTCTCGCGCGATGAGATTAACCTGTCCAGCGTGCGGAAGGGCTCCATTGTTCACCCCTTGGTATCGCGTGCGTTCGCTACAAGAATGGTTTGCCCCTCTCGATGGATGTCCTTACTGCGGGTACCCCTACGAGCGTGAGGTTGGCTACTATCTGATGGCGATCTGGGCTGTCAATTATGGGGCGGGCAGTGTGATTGGCATATCACTTTACGTCTTATTGGAGTGGTTCCTCGACCTTCCGCTTAATCACCTGCTTTTTGCGGTGGTGCTTCCCGTGCTTTTCTTCAATATTTTGTTTGCGCGTCATGCCAAAGCCATCTTTCTGGCGGTGGATTTGTTTTTTGACCCGCATGACCGCGGCGGCGGGGATGACCGCGGGAACCTTCCAGACGAACCGGCCCCCATTCAACCAGCTCCCGAGGAGGATCCTTGTCCTGAGCCTGCGGTCCTGCGATAAACCTGACGTGCGTAAATTTGGAATTCTGATCGTGTTGGTGCTGGTGACCATGTTTGTTAGCAAAGCTGGAGCTGAGGAGTCTGTTGGCAAACCGGTCGATGAAGCCCTGCTCGAAGGCCAGGCCACTCGGTATAATGTGGAGTTGGCTGGGGCCAAGGACAGTGTCAAGTTGGCCAAGCTCAAGAGTGGAGGAACGGTTTTTATCGTCAAACGCCTTGGCACTGGCACGGATCGTATGCTCACACCTGCGGAGTTTGCGGATTTGCTGTATACACAGCGGTCCTCAGCCGGTTGGGTCCAGACAATTTTTAATATCAGCAGTCCGGTCGGCTTGGCATGGGTTGCTCTCGGCCTTGGCGGGCAAATCCTTTTCACCGGCCGTATGCTTGTCCAATGGATCTCCAGCGAAAAAAGCCGAAAATCGGTGGTTCCGGTCGCATTTTGGTGGATGAGTTTGATTGGAGCTTCCATGTTGCTCGTTTATTTTATTTGGAGGAGAGATATCGTTGGGATTTTGGGACAGGCTACTGGATGGTTCATTTACATTCGCAATCTTGTTCTGATTCACAAAAGCCGCGTTGCCTGATCCATGAATTCATCCCAAGACTTCCAAACGGCCCTTCGCTCAGCAACCCGCCGCCAACACCTGCGTCTGGCAGCTCGTATAGCCAGGTCAGCCCTTCCGATGGCCTCCGTTGTTGCAGTGGCAGGGATGGTTTTGGCCATGGTTTCTCCGCAGCTTTTTGCCGACTCCGCGCGGGTGATCATCCTGCTTCTGGCCCTCGCTCTTCTAGCGCTTGTCTCTTTTCCATTGAAGCGACGGTTATCCCCATCGCAGGCAGCCAAAGCACTTGATCACGATCTTCAACTTCCGGATTCCGCGCTGGCGTGGGTGCAACTTCCGAACTCAGGAAAGTGGCGTGATTCCTTGCAGGCAGAGACCCTTGAACGCTTGCGTGCAGCGTCCTCCCCGCCTCTAAGCTCAGAGAAAAAAACGCTGACATTTGCGGGGATCCTGATTCTCACATTGCTTCTCGGAGGATGGATCTGGATTCCCTCGGTGCCAAGAGTCGCGGCCCCAGCCACCGAGACAGCCAATCTCACCGCCTTGGATGAGGTGCTTGAGGATTGGACAACGTTTGTGGAAGAAAACCCCAACCCCGCCGGGGAGGAAATTAAACAAGCCGCAGAGGCCCTTGAGTTGGCTTTGCAAGATCGTGAAGCCAAGCGTTCCGACCTTCTGGTTCGTATTGCGACGGTTGAGGACCGCATCGAGGCCAACCTATCTTCAATGGACTCGCTGCAGTCCCTGCTGCCTGCACTGGCCGAGGCCCTTTCTGCAGCGGTTGACCCGTCACGATCTCCTTCCTCACCCCCTCCTACCACCTCGGAAGCCCTTGAAAAAATGGCGGCTCAACTCCCAGCCGATTTTACAGCAAACAACGCATCGGAACTTGAAGAACTGGCCCGCCAAATGAGCGAGGCTGGCCACACCGCCCTTGCGGAGGCCCTCAGGGAATTGGCCATTGCAAGCGATGGCAAACAGGCTCAGTCTGCCATCGACAAGCTTGCCCAAACTTTGAGTGACGCCGAGGCACTGGCCGATGCAAAACAAATGATGGAGCTCGCCCAGATGCAGTTGGCCGCTGCGAAGGAGGGCACAAGTGGAGATGCTAAGGGGGGGCTCTCGCTACTTCCCAAACTCTCAGAACTTGGAAACCCAGGCATTGGTGCCGGCAGCGATCCAGATTTTCCGGAATCCACGGCGGTCAGAAACCTCGATGCCGCGCCCTTGCTGGCTCCCATCAACAGCGCCAGCCAGTCAACGGGTGAGGCCCGCGTACAGGTTCTCCCTGCGGCGGAAGGACTTCAAGAATCACCTGCTCGCGCTCCATCAAACACCGCTGCAACCGAGGGGCCGCTCTCCGAGGAAGCGATCATCCCCGAAAACTTGCCGGTTGTCCATCGGGCGACCGTTCGCAGATACTTCGAAGCCATCCGACCCAAAATAGAAACGCCATGAACCCATCCGACCCATCCTTCGCCACGGAATTCCGTGAGAAAATTCGCAAACTAGAAACGGAAGTTGGAAAAGTCATTGTTGGTCAGGACAAAGTCTTGGAAGAGGTGATTATCGCCATTGTGGCAGGTGGCCATGTGCTGCTTGAAGGCGTTCCCGGCCTCGGGAAAACCATGTTGGTGCGATCCTTGGCCTCGGCGCTGGATCTTTCGTTTCAGCGGATTCAATTCACCCCGGATCTCATGCCAGCTGATTTGCTGGGCACAAACATTTTGGTGGAAGAAGCAGGCAGCCATCCCCGGTTCGAGTTCTCGCCCGGGCCTGTGTTTTGCAATCTGCTGCTAGGAGATGAAATCAATCGGGCCACCCCGAAAACCCAATCCGCACTCCTGGAAGCCATGCAAGAACACTCAGTCACGATTGGTGGGAAAACCCGCCCGTTGGAGCGCCCTTTCTTTGTGCTTGCAACCCAGAACCCTCTTGAAATGGAGGGAACTTACCCGCTCCCTGAGGCCCAATTGGATCGCTTCTTCTTCAAGCTGCGGGTCGGCTATCCGGATCGCACGGCCTTTGAAGAAATCCTTCGCAGAACCACGGAACCCAATACCACTACGATCCAATCGGCCTTTAATGGCACGGAGTTGAACGAACTCGGTGACTTCGCCAAAGCTGTTCCTGTGCCCCCTGAGATCCGTTCCCGTGCGGCTGATTTGGTGATGGCAACTCACCCGGAAACAAGCAGCGCCAGCGCCTCGGTCAAAAAGTTTGTTCGTTATGGGGCCAGTCCCCGCGCTGGCCAGGCTCTCCTTCTGGCATCAAAAATCCGAGCCCTCCTCCAAGGCCGCTTCCATGTCGCCTCGGAAGACTTGTTGGCTTTTGCGCTTCCCGCGCTTCGTCATCGTGTCCTTCTGAACTTCGAGGCCCAAGCCGACGGCATCGATGCGGATGTTTTGATCTCTGAGATTTGTGAGGAAAAATCCAAGGCCTGGACTTCGATCTGACGATTCACAAATTTTTTACAAATCCCTGACACATCCCTGACAACTCCCTTGCGAGGATTTGGCAGAGTGAGTGCGTGAAAACTAAATCACTCCTACTCACAACGGCTCTGGCATGTCTTGGCGGCATGGCCGGAGGTTCCGAAGCCATTGAACTCAAAATTGATTCCGAACGGAAAATTTTGAAAACCACGGGTGACGAATGCGTCATTCAGTTGGAAGTGGCCGGACAAAAAAAACCCACTGAAAAACGCAGCGTCCCCATGAACCTTGCGATTGTGTTGGACCGATCGGGTTCCATGTCCGGGGCAAAGATTGAGCGGGCCAGGCAGGCCGCCTCGCTTGCCCTAGGGCTTGTGGCTCCGGATGATACGTTTGCGCTCGTTGTTTATGACAACAAGGTGGAAACCATCATCCCCGCCGGGAAGGTCAAGGACATCAGCGAACTGGAAAAGCAAATCCAGGGAATCAATTCTCGTGGTTCCACAGCCCTCCATGCTGGCGTCACGGAAGGAGCAACCCAACTTCGCAAGTTCTTTGACAAAGAGAAAATCAACCGTGTCATTTTGTTGTCAGATGGGATTGCCAATGTTGGTCCTTCCAGCCCAACGGACCTCGCAAATCTTGGTCGTGAGCTGGCAGGCGAGGGGATCTCGGTTTCCACGATCGGTCTCGGCGATGACTACAACGAGGACCTGATGACCGCGTTGGCGGAGGCAAGTCAGGCAAATTATTACTACGTCAAAGACGCGGAAAAGCTTCCTGATATCTTTGCCGAGGAACTCGGAACGGTGAAGTCGGTGGTAGCAAGAAACCTCCGTTTGATTATCACCTTGCCTGAAGGAATTGTGGGCAAGGCGGTTCTTGGAGAGAAGGAGTTCGAGTTCAAGTCCGGCTCGGTGACCATCCCTGTCGGTGAGGTTTCTGCGGGCCAGAGGAGAAGGTTTCTCGTCAAGGTGGGTGTGCCAGCAGGCGAGACGAAAGAAATTCAATTGGCGAAGGTCGCTTTGGAATATGACGATGCCGATGGAGCAACCCAAAAGACATCCGCTGCCTACTCCGCCCAACGAACAGCAGATGTCGCCGTATCGGAACAATCGCTTCAAGCCGAAGTGGCTGGCAATGTGGCTGTGGTGAGCAACCGCCTGGCCAAGGAGGAGGCTGTCGCTTTGGCAGACCAAGGCAAAGTTGCCGAAGCTGCCAGCCGTCTTCGCCGTCAAGCAGAAGCAAATGCCGCCCTGCCAGCCGCAGCGCAAAATGACATCATTCGCGCAGAACAGAAAGTCCTCGCCCAGCGTGCCTCAGAAATTGAAGCCACGGGCGGACTGAGCAAAAGCAATCGCAAGCTCATCCAATACGAAAATTATCAGGACAAAAAACAAAAGCGGTAACTCCTGTTCGCCAATGACCCCGCCTTCTCGCTCTCAGGGAGAAGGCGGGCTTTGGCGAAACATTCACGCTTTTTACCTTCCTTTTGGTCTGTATTGTCATTCTTAATGAATCGCACGGCCCCTGTTTTCCTTGCCGGAGTTTTTCTGCCAAGTTTGGTTCTTGGCTGGCTGGCTTTGCGGACGCTTGGCGAACAGCAGATCATTCTCGAACGCCGGACCGCGGAGCTTTTCCAAAGTGAGACTGACTCGCTTGCAGCTCTTGCCGGACAAGTGATGGTTCAACGTCAGCAAGAATTTGTGACTGAAGTTGCTGATCTTCTTGCGATCCAACCGGCTCGAGCGGTGGCATCCACGTTTTCTGCGGGTTCGACGAAGTTATCACCGGAGGCTGTGCTTTTTTCCATAGGAGCCGATGGACGATTGTCTGAGAGCTCACGTGAATCCCTGCCAAAGCAGGAGGCAGAGGATCTTCTCGAAGAAAATCGATCCTTCCTCGCCGGGGGAACCACCGCGGAGGTTTATCAGGCCCCATTGGAGCGAAAGGCTGCCCCCAGCAAGAAGGCCCCTGCACCCTCAGGCAAATCCAAATCCATGGATTATGCAGGTCAGCAAGCCGCTCGCACGCGAAATGTCATGCCCCAAAAAGCTGCCGAAGCTGCAGCCCCAGCCGTCGGTGGCCTTCCAGTCGCTGTTGAACCGGAAATCTCTGACTTTCAAAATGCCACGTCCGTGGGCTCAAGTGGAATCCTTGCCCGCTTCGTCAACGACAAGCTCCAGTGGTTCTTTTGGACCCGCCCACAAGGAGCCGAGGGAATCACCTTTGGGTGCATGGTTACGACCTCGGTTATCAAGTTGTGGATGGAAGCCCTCCCTGCGCAGATCCGCCACCCGGAACTTTGCCTTGCCATTCTCGACGAACGCGGGCGTCCGGTGATTCTTTCTCAGCAAGGATTTGAAGCCGACTGGAGGCGACCATTCGTCGCGACAGAAATCGGCGATGTGCTCCCTTACTGGGAAGCATCCGCCTACCTTTTGAATCCAGGCATGCTTGACTCAGCAACCCAAACGTCGCGGACCGCAATCCTTGCCGTCATTGCCCTCGCCCTCGCCGCCATTGTGGCCGCAGGGTTTTTTGTGGTTCAGGATGCACGCCGGAAGCTGGACCTCGCGGTCAAAAAAACGGGCTTTGTCAGCAATGTCTCCCATGAACTCAAAACACCCCTCACAGCAATCCGCATGTTTGCCGAACTTCTCGAGGCGGGTGCCATCGACGACCCTGCCAAACGTAGCAAATACCTAAGAATTATCACCCTTGAAAGTGAGCGTCTGACGCGTCTGATTAATAATGTCCTCGATTTTGCACGTATGGATAAAAAGCATAAAACCTATCAGAAACGACAGCTGGACCTTCACTCATGGGTTGCATCTGTTTGGGAGGGGGCGTCACTGCACCTCTCGGAGTCAGGGTGGAAATGCGATTGGCGGGCGGCAGATGGCCCCTATCCCGTCTTTGCCGACCCGGATGCCATCAGCCAAGTCCTCGTCAACCTGATCTCCAACGCCGAAAAATATGGTGCTGATGCCAAATCGCTGGAGCTCCACTCATGGATGGAAAACGATCAACTCCACATTGCAATTCTTGATCGAGGGCCGGGGGTTCCTTCTGGTCAGGAGGCAAAAATCTTCGAAGCGTTTTATCGTGCCAATGATTCACTGTCATCGGGAATTCCCGGTAGCGGACTTGGCCTGACCCTTGCTGCAAGCATCGCGAAGGACCATGACGGGGAAGTGACCTATAACCACCGCAAAGGTGGAGGAAGCTGCTTCACTCTCATTCTTCCACTCATTGAGGAGGGCCGTTTGTGAGTCGCCGTATTCTTGTTGTCGAAGATGATACCCACATCCGTCTCGGGCTCGTCGAGGCGCTCAAATCGGAAGGTTATGATGTCTGTGAATGTCGCGAGGGACACTCCGCAATCAAAGAGGTTCGTGCCCTCAATCCTGATTTGGTGATTTTGGATGTCATGCTGCCTGGCAAGAGCGGTTTTGACATTTGCAGGGAGCTCCGGGCCTCCAAAAACCAAGTCCCAATTTTGATGCTGACTGCGAAGGGGCAGGAGGTTGACAAAGTTGTTGGTCTTGAACTCGGGGCTGACGACTATGTGACCAAACCGTTTGGGCTGAGGGAACTGCTTGCGCGAGTTGCAGCACTCCTTCGACGTTCAGGAAAGTGTGAAGGAGGACGACCCGTCCCCGACGAGATTCGAATCGGCAAATCTGTGATTCATCCGGCCTCACTCCGGGGACTTCGGGGGCGGACGGCCCTCGAATTTACCCCGCGCGAGATGGCTCTCCTTGTGCTTCTCGCTCAAGAGCGGGGAAATGCCGTCTCTCGTGACAGAATTCTCAATGAAGTTTGGGGGATCGAATATCTGGGAACAACGCGCACTCTCGATCAGGTGATCGTGAAAATCCGACAGAAGCTCGAGCCCGACCCTGCGAACCCCATGCACATTCTCACCGTCCATGGCCTCGGCTATCGCTTGGAGTTGGATCCCAGCGAGATCAAAAAGTGAACTGTCTGCCACCCCAGGGACCGCTGGCGTCCCGCTGGCAATCCTCATAAGCTTCCACACTTTCCCTCCTTCTGGTAAAAAATTCGAGACTTTTGGCACGTCCGGTCGAACGAAAATCACAAAGGAAATTTGCCCCAACACATTTTCTGAGCGAAGATCATGCCGAAATGCCAGGTCCGCTCCTTTACGAAAGTCACTGCCACACGCCACTTTGCAAACATGCCACCGGTCTCCCGGGCGAATATGCGGCCGTAGCCTATGCCAACGGCCTCAAGGGCATCATCATCACCTGCCACTGCCCCTTGCCTGACGGAATTTCCGCACCAGTCCGCATGCGCCCGGACCAATTTCGTGAGTACGTTGCCATGGTGGAGGCCGCAAAGTCCGCATGGCACGGACGTGTCGATGTGCGGCTTGGAATGGAAAGTGACTATTATCCCGGAGTCGAAAAATGGTTGGAAAAGCTCCATACGGAAGCTGATTTCCATCATATCCTTGGCTCAGTCCATTATCATGTTCCCGAATACCGGTCTCAGTATTTTACAGGCAACATTTTTGCCTACCAACAGATCTATTACGAGCACTTGGCCATGTCCGCTGAAACCGGCCTCTATGACACCTTGGCACACCCGGATCTTGTCAAAAATGAGGACCCCGACGCGTGGGAGTTCGAGCGCCTTCGGCCATTTGTGGAGAGATCCCTGGACCGGATTGCAGCCTGCGGCACTGCCATGGAACTGAATACAAGCGGCCTCAACAAACTCTTGCCCGAAATGAACCCTGGGCACTCACAACTCGTGCTCATGCGTGAACGAAATATTCCGGTAGTCCTAGGAGCAGATGCCCACATCCCCGACCGGGTGGGAGACCACTATCTGGAAGCTCTTGATCTCTTGGAGGTGGCCGGTTACAGCGAGGTGAGTTATTTCCTCGAGCGAAAACGCAGATCAGTTTCCATCGAGGACGCGAGGGACTCCCTGCTTCAGATGCCCGCAGAATATTGATCCGCGATTTGTCCGATCTCTAGGATAGCTCCAGCATCCGGCGAACGGACCGCTCAGCTTTTTGGCGAACCTGTTCCTCAATCACAATCTCCGGAGTCAGGGTGTCCAAACAGTCGCGTAGCTTTTCCAACGTGTTCATTTTCATGTAGCGGCAATCATTGCACGCACATAGCTCGGTGGGGCCGGGAATAAACTCCTTGTCGGGCACTTCCTTGCGCAGGCGATGCAACATCCCACTTTCAGTGACCACGATGAAAGCGTTTGAAGGGGTCTCCTGACAATATGTCACCATGCGCTCGGTCGAACACACTTCGTCGGCCAGCATCCTGACAGCATAGGTGCACTCCGGGTGGGCGACCACTTTCGCCTCAGGGTATCTGGCGCGAATGCCCTCAATGCTTTTGCGAGTGAACTCCACATGCACATAACAATTGCCCTGCCACAGATCCATGGGACGTCCGGTCTGCTCCGTGACCCAGGCCCCAAGGTTTTGGTCAGGCACAAACAAAATCGGGCGATCAGGCGGTGCCGCCCTCACAATCTTTGGCGCATTTCCACTCGTGCAAATCACATCCGCAAGGGCTTTCACCCCAGCGCTGCAATTGATGTAGGCGATGACATAATAATTTTTGTCAGCGTGTTCAAGCAGGTAGGCCTCCAATTTCTCAGGCGGGCAGGAATCAGAAAGTGAACACCCAGCGTTCATATCTGGAATCACCACGGTTTTTGACGGATTAAGAATTTTTGCGGTTTCACCCATGAAGTGAACCCCACAAAAGGCAATCACATCGGCCTCGGTTTCCGCAGCCTGTCGGCTCAATCCCAACGAATCCCCCACATAATCAGCAAGGTCTTGGATCGCGCCGTCCTGATAGTTGTGCGCAAGAATGACGGCATTGCGTTTCCGCTTCAGCTCCTGAATTTCTTCGACGAGGTCCAATGATGCCATGTCCCATCCTGAGTCAGATCAGGCGATGATGCAAGCCGCTCATACAGCAGGCTCAGTCGGCTTTCCGAAAAGCTTGGTGACCCCAAAGCCACTCATCTTTCCAGGTTTCCGTGAATCCGAGCTGATTCAGTTTCTCAAACATCGGACCAAAATCTTTTGCGATGTGCGATGGACGTTCCTCGTCCTCCTCCGCAGCAAAACGGCCAAAGAGGATCCCGCCCGGCTTCAGCGAATTGGCCAAGGTTTCTGCAGTTTTTTCTGGCTCGGCAATGTGTTCGAACACGTCCATGGCCGAAATGAAATTGTACGCATTTTCCGGGAGAGCCTCCGTTTTTAAATCAATGTAGGTGGCAGGAACTTCCCGATCAGCCAGCCGCCGCTTGCTGAAGTCTAAGAGCGTTGAGCTGATATCCGCCAAAGAAACTGAGGCCCCATGACGTGCAAACAACAAACTACCTGACCCCACACCAGCCCCAAAATCCAGAGCCGAGGAGCAACCATTTTGTAATGCCAGATGCAAGGCGGACACATAGGCCAGTGGTGAGTGATCCTCCTCCAAACTGTGCCACCACATGAGCTCATACGCGTAGTGTTCGCTTTTATCGTAATATTCCTCCACGGTTTTTTCATCTTCAGGACGAACCTTGGATTCCCAATCCTCCTTCATCGCAAGCATGGCTCTTTGACACCGCTTTTTCACTTCATCCAAGTCGTGGCATCCGGTCAGCCTTGACAACTCCAAGCACAGGCTGTGCGCAAGGTCGCTTTCCCCCGGAAGTCGCAGCGCATCAGCCCAGATTTCCGTGTAGGCCCCAATCAAGTTTGCTTCCTTCTTTGAAAACTCATCCTGCGCAAGCGTCCCTGCATCCACTTCCGCCCAGAGGGTCTTTAGTTGGGTAGGCACGGGGGGTTCGGCAAGAATGGGAAATGTCATAGGAAGTTTTGGTGGGTGTGTGAAAACCGAAGTCTGGTGTTCGCCTTTTTCTATCGGCGGATGCCGAAGTGCGGGATTTTTTTACTGGAATTGAAGAGGCTAACCTAAGGTTTCACGGCCGGAGCCACAAGCGCTGAATTTTTTGTTTCTCTGACATGGACCCTTGGCTTGACTTCCCATTGATGTCATCGACGGTGTGTGGCGTCCAACCACGACGCACCACATCATGCAAACAACCCATCGGTTTTCCATCAAATCCCAACTCCGCTATCGCCTCGATCAGGACGGGTGGTTGTTGCTTAATTTGGCTGCGGCGAGCAGCCCCTTTCAAAAGGTGTTGAGTGAGAGTGTGGAAAACAATCAAGGCATTGCGTTCCGGGAGCACGAAGCCCAACAGGGCGTTTCTCGGTTCCATGGCCTGGCTGCTCCCGCCGGAGACCTCGAGATCACATACCAGGCTGAGGTTGAACGGACGGTTTTTGTCAGTGAACCCGCCTTTGATGTCCCGGAGTCCCTTCTCATTGACCTTCCAACTGACGTGGTCCGGTTTCTTTACCCCAGCCGTTATTGCGAATCCGACAAATTGGTGCGTCTTGCTGCCAAGGAGTTCGGGGATCTTCATCCCGGGCATGAACGCGTGGCGGGTATTTGTAATTGGATCTACTCCCACATTGACTACCAGCCTGGTGCGACAGACGAACACACCAGTGCCGTAGATTGCCTCACGCTACGCGCTGGCGTTTGTCGGGATTTTGCTCACCTCGGCGTCACGATTTGCCGTGCCTTGGGAATCCCCGCCCGCTACGGCAGCGCCTACGCCTTCCTCCTCAATCCACAGGATTATCACGCCTTTTTTGAAGTCTGGCTTGGAGACCGATGGTGGTATTATGACGCTACCCGCCTTGCACCGCAGCAAGGCTTCATTCACGTTGGGAGTGGTCATGACGCTGCTGACACCTCAGTCGCCACAATGTCCTCCTCCGTGCAATTTGAATCGATGCAGGTCTCAGTGGAAAAATTGTCTCCAAACCTTGTCGAGTTTGCCAACGGCCCTGTGAGCTTCTGATTTTCATGAAAAACCTGCTTTGTGCGATGCTCATCAGTCTGCTCCTGGCCGGTTGCGCGGGAGATCGCCGCCATCATGTTGTCATCAGCGCCACCGATCAACGCATGGCTGTCCTTCGCGATGGAAACCTCATCGCCTTCTACCCGGTCTCAACATCCAAGTTCGGACTTGGAGATAGACCTGGGAGCAACGCGACCCCCATCGGCGAAATGCGTATTAAGAAAAAGATTGGTGATAACGCCCCATCAGGTGCCGTCTTCAAATCCCGGAAATTAACCGGAGAGGTCCTCCCAGTCGATGCCCCAGGCCGTGATCCCATCGTCTCCCGGATTCTGAGGCTCGATGGTGTCGAATCCCGGAATCGCAATGCTTACGGTCGATTTATCTATATCCACGGAACCCCCGAAGAACGCAACATTGGCACTCCTGTGAGTTATGGCTGCATCCGCATGAGATCCCGCGACGTCATCCGCCTCTACGAAACCGTCGGCACAGGTGCCCGCGTCTCCATCCTTCCAGGCCCCCTCCCACCAGCCCTTCTCCCCCCGCAGCAACCTCCAAGCTCCTAGTTCCGCCCTGCTCCTGGCTCCTTCTACAGCAGCATGCTTTCCCGTTTACACAGTAAACCTGCCACGCAATCGGACATGCGCCCTGATGATGCTTTTGAAAAGAATGTGGTGACTGACAAGAAATACACAGCCAGCGTGAGCGCCAATGGCGAACGAAGTGCTGAAGCGCACTGCTTCATCCCTATAATTAACCAAAAATATAATGAAACCTATTCGAAATCTTCTCACCTTAACTTGTGTGCTGGCCATGTTGCCGCATGGCAAGCTCATTGCGGCCAGCCACAGCGACGCCGCTCTCATCAAGCAGGATCCACAGGCCAATATCACCGACGTGTACTCCTTTATTGGGGCAGACGGCAATGGAGGCAAAGTCCTCAATGTTGTGGTCCACGTTCGACCATTTTCTGAGCCAGGCGATGGCCCGTTTTACGATCGTTTCTCAGATTTCGCCCTTTACAGTATTCATATTGCAAACCCATCCACGGGTGAAACCGAACTGACGTATAATTTTAACTTCTCAAGTGTCACCGGGGATCTAAAAAATCCTAACACAATCTTTCAATATGGAGTGGGAACACGCATAGGCAGTATTGAAAACATCGGAGATGACGCACAAAATTATGTGCAAACTTACGGCGTCGAGATGGAACGGAGTAAAAGTAAGGAAAGTCTCTCCGACATGACGCGGATTGTGCCACCACCCAATGTGGGAGAAAACGTCACTCCTCATTACAACGACGAAAATGGTGTTGCTGTCTCTGGTGCCACAACGGCTGAAGAACTTGACATCTATACGAGCCAGGCTATCTATCCCCTCCCTAGAGGATATCGCGTTTTTGCGGGTCCGCGAGAAGACGGGTTCTACGCCGACACACCAGCCATCTTTGATCTGTTTGCTTCCCGTGTGCTCGATAACAACGGAAATCTTGCCGACGGTCTGGGCCAAGACGGTGACGGAGTGGATGGGTTCAAAGGATACAATGTCCTCGCTTACGGAATTCAAATTCCTCTCACGGAGCTTCAAGGGGTCACGGGATTCCCGACGGTCGGGGTTTATGCCTCGGTGAGTCGTAGCAATCGTAAGTTCAACGGCAAGGGTCGCATCAAACAGAACGGCAAATTCATTCAGGTCAACCGAATGGGGAATCCTCTTTTTAACGAGCTCCTCGTTGGATCGGTCGATAAAGATCTTTACAATCGCACCACTCCAGATGTTGATGCTGAGCTCTTCGCCAAGTATGCGCTAACCAGTGAGGTTGCGATATTGATCAACACTCTCTATGGAACAGAATTCGTCACGACCAACCGCACAGATTTGCGAGGAATTTTCATCCCAGACGTCCTGCGCGTGAACACATCAACCGAGCCAGTTCGTCTCTCAGGGCAGGTCGGCTTCAACCGACTTAGCTTCCTTGGCGGCGACAACACGCAGTCGGGAGGTCCCAGTGGATGGCCGAATGGCCGTCGATTTGGCGACGATGTCGTTGATATTGCCCTCACAGCCATTGCTAATGGTCCTTCCTACACACCACCGATCACACCGGTTGGTGACAACGTGGACAGCAATGATCAAGAATTCCATCAGGTCTTCCCCTATTCGGCCACTCCTCACGCTGGAACGACGAACCGCAAGGATCCCTGACTTTGCTTAAAGAACGCCGCCGGGATGGTTCACCAACTGTCCCGGCGGCTTCATTTTTTTGATGACTACGCGTCACCAGTTTCTATTCGCAATTGTCGGCAAACTCTGAGGGCCGCTTTAAACTCCCATTCCAAGGTGCAGGCCGTTGGATCCTTGTGGCGGTCTCAATTTGTCCAAACGGCCGGCCAAACCAATACGAAAGCCACTGGGCGAGCCTGACCTATTCTTTGCCGGAGAGAAACCAGATCTCTTCCTCTCGCAAATGACCATGTGTTTGGTGGCCTCGTAGGAATGAATAACTTTTTTGATCTGAAGACTTAAAAAGGCGGGGGTGGAGCCGGAGGATTCCGATTCCACCCCCATGGGTGATGGCTGTAAGCCGGATTTTGTCCAGCCCGGCTTGCGCTGGGCTTGGACGGTCATTTATCTAAGCGACTAATACCCGGAGGCTGCTCTGAGATCCGAAGACCTCGAAGCGGGCAGGCGACCCGAACCTCCTGTTCTGTCTTGCACCGCATGGGGTTTGTCGTGCCCCCTCACTTGCGCTCGGGGCGGTGGGCTCTTACCCCGCCATTTCACCCTTACCTCTCTTTCGAGAGGCGGTTTATTTTCTGCGACACTATCCGTCACGTCAGGCTTTCGCCAAAACGTTCCCCCGCTTTCGAAGGGCATGCTGCCTAGTGGTGTCCGGACTTTCCTCCCTGCAAAATCATTGCTGATTTCACAGCGCGACCGTCCGCCATCAGGGATAAACGTCTCATGATTGCGGTCACAGGACCAATAAATTCTTTGCAGATAAGAAGCTTTCGCTTGTGAGGAAACTCTCCTGAGCGATCAATCTATGCTTTCTGCAGGAGACGAATCACCGCTATGAACCTAATACCCGATCAATAATAGTTCCCGCGTGTGTCCTGTACTCCCGCTTGATCCCCTGCTGGATGTCTTCAGTAGAGCATTTGGAGGTACGAATTAATTGGGCTTTCCTCGATTGAAGAAGCGCCTGAATTTCAAGTTTGCGCTCGGGAGGGGCGATCGCTGCACAAATCTGTAAATCAAGGATTTCCTTGAAAATATCAGACGGCCTCATATCCGATGAGTTCAAAGAAGGAATCCGCCTTTTTGTCATCGCGAGGCCCGTACCAGATATCCAATCTATCCGCAAGATAACGTGAATTTGCATGGATATCATCTGGCTTCAGTCCAGTTTCGGAGATGTCAATATGAGGGTTCCGGCACAGGAAATCCGAGAAATTGCGGGCTAACCTCTCTAATGACACCAAGGTTTCCCGGTGTTCTGTAACGGCAGAACGGGAATGTTGAAGCTCAATTCTACGGAAATGATCAAGGGATTGAGGGAGTTGGCGGGCGAGAGTGCAGGCGTATTCATTGCGGCCACTGTCAATTTGGGGATTTTGGGCAAATGCCTCAAGCGCCTCAAAATCAGCTGGTGATGCCTCGTAGTAATTAGGAATGCTTTTCTCTAGTTCAGAAGCAAATGTCATTTGTTTGTTCACGTAGTCTATAGGGAGCTGTGAAACTTTCTTCGGCTTCGGCTCCCACGCATAGGTTTTCAAGTATTTTGCTCCATTTATTGGTGTAAAGCAAAAAACATGAATGATGCAGGAATGGATTCATTCCTGAAATCATCATAATATACTGAATGCAAGCAATTTGGCTGCCTCGCATGGATTCGAACCATGACAAACAGATCCAGAATCTGCAGTGCTACCGTTACACCACGAGGCAAATGGCTGTTGAAAAGCGCAAGATTTTGCGTTCCGAATGACTGGGGTGAGCGGTCAATTCTAGCCATTCGCAAAGTAATTGCTTCAAGCTCAGGTCGCAATGAAAATCAGTGCATGATATTTTTTGTGCCTTTTTGTACATCCTTTTGCTCTCGCCAGAGCAGGCATTGGTGAGGATTTGTAGGGAGAATGAGCGGCCCAACATTTGAAGGTCTGGTTTTGGCAGGGGGAAATTCTCTCCGAATGGGGAGAGACAAAGCCCAGTTGAGGACGGGGGCGGAAAGCTGGCTTGAGCATCAGGTTCGTGTTCTGCGGGAGGCTGGGTGTCAGAGGGTTCGAGTTGCCGTTGGTGTGGGGGGTGGTGAGGACATGGCGGGGTATGATTTGTTCTATGATCGTTCTCCGAATCTTGGCCCCTTGGAGCCGATTGCGCAGGGCCTTGAAGCCCTTCAGGAAAGTCACTTGGTGGTCCTTGCCGTTGACCTGCCCAATATGAGTGCAGGTTTTGTGAGGGAGCTATTGAAGCGGTGTGAGGCGGGGTCTGGGTGTGTGCCCCGAACGGCCAAGGGGTGGGAGCCTTTGGCTGCGGTTTATGTCAGTTCTCTGAGGACTAGAGCGAGTGAGCACCTGACCAAGGAAATTTTTGCCATCAGGGAATTGGTGGATTTTGGCGTCGGAGCCGGGCTGCTACTTCCATGGGACGTGGATAGAGAATTAGAAGCGATTCTCCGAAATGTGAATTGCCCCCAAGATCTGCCATGAGGTTTCTACGGAACATAGGCAGAATCCACAGACTCGAGGAGGTTGTGTGACCAATTGACAAAACCGATGATGAGATTACTTTCCCTCATTACTGCCATGTCCATTATGCCTGAAGAGGCTACTACCACATCCTCTATTTCTTTCACATCGCCTGCTCCTGGACATTGGAAGGGCGTTTCATCAGAGGACTGGTCTGATTGGAAGTGGCAACTGCGCAATCGTGTCTCAACATTGGAGGGTGTCGAAAAGTTGATTTCTTTGACACCTTCCGAGCGAGCCGGGATTTTGCTCGCGCGGGGTAAGCTGGCTTTTTCGGTGACGCCTCATTTTTTCAATTTGATCGAGCCTGACAATCCGGGGTGTCCGATTCGCAGGCAGGTCATTCCCCGAGCAGAGGAAGGAAGCACTGCTCCTTGGGAAATGGCGGACCCTTGTGGGGAAGACAGCCACATGCCAGCTCCGGGATTGGTTCACCGCTATCCAGACCGCGTGTTGTTTTTGGTGACGGATCGTTGCGCTTCGTATTGCCGCTATTGCACCCGAAGCCGCGTGGTCAGCGGGGTGGGGGAGCAAGAATTGCACACGGACTTCGAGGAGGCTTATCGCTACTTGGAAGCTCATACCGAGATTCGTGATGTGCTTCTCTCGGGTGGTGATGCGCTTTTGCTTTCGGATGCTCGATTGGAAGCCATCCTGTCTCGATTGCGGTCAATCCCGCATATCCAATTTCTGCGCATTGGAAGCAGGGTCCCGATTTTTCTGCCCCAACGAATCACGCCGGCTCTTTGCGAGATGCTCAAAAAATACCATCCGCTCTGGATGAGCGTCCACGTCAACCATCCGAGGGAACTGACCACGGAAGTGCGGGAGGCTTTGGGGCGCTTGGCGGATGCGGGAATTCCTCTGGGAAATCAAAGCGTTTTGCTGGCGGGGGTGAATGACGATGCAAGCACGATGAAGGAATTGGTGCAAAAACTCCTCATGTGCCGTGTTCGTCCCTACTACCTCTACCAGTGCGATCTGATCCAGGGCTCATCTCATTTGAGAGCCAGTGTTGCAAAGGGTATTGAGATCATTGAGGCTCTGAGGGGACATACCACGGGATACGCGGTTCCTCAATTTGTGATCGATGCCCCGGGCGGTGGTGGCAAGGTTCCCGTCGGTCCGGGCTATGTCGTTTACCATGACGAAGAAAAAGTCGTCATTCGGAATTTTGAAGGAAAAATCTTTGAGTATCCTGAGCCATCTCAGAATGTGTTGGATCACCACTCCGCAGAGCTTGCCGGGCTCTGATTTTACTGAGCCGAGCGGAGCTGCCGAATTTCTAAAGCGGCATCTTCGGCCTTGAATACCGAGGTGCCTGCCACAAGAACATTGGCCCCGGCCTCCACGGATTGTTTGGCTGTTTTCACGGTTATGCCTCCATCGACCTCAATGGAAAATTCAAAGCTACCCTCATTCCGCCATTCGGCAGCGGCACGAACTTTCTCCAGCATCTCAGGCAGGAAGGGTTGTCCGCCAAACCCAGGAACCACAGTCATAACCAACAAAATGTCGAAGGCTCCAAGAAACGGTTTCACGGCCTCAATTTTGGTTGCGGGACTAATGGCCAAGCCAGCCAAACAACCTGCAGACCGGATCGCAGTCAGGGTCGTTGCGACATCATGGTCAGCCTCCACATGCACGGAGATCGAGTGCGCCACAGTTGTGAATCTGGGAAAATATTTATCTGGTCTGGAAATCATGAGGTGAACATCCAAGGGAAGCTTTGTATGACGTGACACAGCCTCTACGACGGCAGGACCAAAGGAGATATTTCCGACAAAGTGCCCATCCATCACATCGCAATGGATCCAATCGGCACCTGCCGCATCGACCTTACGAACTTCTGAGCCCAGATTCGCAAAATCGCTGGCCAAGATGGAAGGGGCCACAAGTTTCGGAAGTATGTCCATGCCTTTTTGCAATAGCATTTTCACATCCAACAGCGAACCCAATTTTTCTACAAACCCAACAAACGGGCTCCAACGATCATGGAGGTGTGGGAACAGCTTTGATTCTCAGGAATGTTCTTGTCGAAGAAGATGGTGGTATCCCTCCAACGAGTGTGCCTGGCCCACTGAGGTCAACCACCCCCGCAGTTCCCCAATTGACAAGATTCGTGGAGGCTTCGACCTGGAGGGTGGCTTCAGGTCGGGAGACTGTTGGAATGCTGATTCGGAATTGTCCTCCGATGAGTTCGTGGTTGATGGGCGGCTTGCTAGTTGGGCAGCAAATCATACTGCCAGCAAGGTATTCGATCAGATTAGGAACTTGGTCACTGTCAGTGTCCATGGATGGATTTTGAACGAAGGACCTTGCAACCGCTTTCACGGCATTCACCCGCCCACTAGAAACACAAACTCCTTGGTAGGTTGGGGACGTCACAGCAGACGTCATCACAGCCGCCTTGATCTGGGCGGGTGTCCACTGAGGATTGGCAAATTTGATGGCCCCGGCGATGGCCGAGACATAGGCCGTGGCTTGGGAGGTGCCTGTGAAATACACATAATTCGAGGCAAGGTGGGTGCTATAGATGAAACGCCCTGGTGCCAAAACATCCACCGAATTCGCCCCAAAATTTGAGGGATTTGGTGTGCCATTCCAGAACGTGTTATCCAACGAATGGCTTCCCACGGAGAGGACATTGGCATGGGTGTAGGAACTGGGGTAATTCGGTGACACGTCATTGTTGGTGCCCAGATTGCCTGCGCTAACCACGATCAGAATCCCGGCGTTTTCGCAGGCTGTGATCTCAGCGCTCAGCGCGGCGCTGAAAGGGTAACTTTGGAGAGAAAGGTTAATAACCGGCACCCCCGCCATGCGGGCATACGCAAGACCGGCGATCACGTTGGATGTTAACCCGGAGTTGGAGGCATTGAGGATTTTACCAACAAGAATCTTGGCCCCCGGCAATAATCCCGCAATACCGGTGCCGTTATCACGGTTGGCAACCAAAATTCCTGAGATATTCGTGCCATGGCCATGATCATCGTTAGGATTGTTATCATTGTTGACAAAATCCCAGCCATTGATGTCATCGATGCGTCCATTCCCATCATCATCCACTCCATTGCCGGGAATTTCAGCAGGGTTGACCCGTGCCACGTTTTGAAGGTCCGGGTGAGATGAGTTTATGCCGGAATCCAAGACGGCAATAACAAGCCCCTTTGCATTTCCCACAATGCCCCAAAAGTCGGGAGCTGCGACATCGGTGCCAGGCACACTTCCTCCAAATTGGCCGGTGTTGCGATGACCCCACTGATTTCCAAACTGTGGATCATTGGGAACGCCGCTTCCAAAACCAACGCCATCGGCCTCCACTGTCGTAATGACGTCTGCCTGCTCAGCCAAAAAATCCATAGCTTGTGGAACGGCGTCTATGTCGGCAGATGGCAAACGCAGTGTGAAAAAACCAGGAGACACCTCGCTCAGCACTTGAATCCCTGACGTTGCCATGCGGCTTGCGAGATTGGCCCTGTTCACGCCCTCCTTGACTTGGATCAGAACCTGATCGGCCAAGAACATTTCGCGCTTCGTTGCTCTTGCAATCCCTTCATCGATGTCCCAGCGCTCGACCACCCGCACGGGTCGTGGCTGGATCTCGGTTTCTACCAAGCGAACGCGCTGCCAGAGGCGATCAGAACCCAACGATTCCGTTTGAGTCGCCAATACCCTGCCATTAGCGAGTGCGACTTCCACGGGATCATGGGATTCAGAAGAATCGGGTGGGAGATGAGGAACTGCTGGTTTCGGTTCGCCATTAAGTCGCTTTCCAGAGTCAAAAGAATCAATTGCTACCTGATCCGATTTTTCGGGTTTTCCCCTAGGGGAATCGACGCGAGACAAGTAAACAAAGCCCAACGCAACAACTGCCATCGCAGTCCATAAAAAATACCCTCGTTGCACAGTTCTCATGATTGGAACGTATCATGTTATGCAACAAAACCAGCTTTATATTTGAGTATTTTTTATTACCCATAAACCACTCGCACAAAACATTTAAGACATAATTTGATGACAGCATTATATTGCACCTGTTGCATAAAAATGATTGTTCCCATTCTAACTTCATACACAACAAAATTTTGCGATGGTGTTGCACGCGGGGACCATTTGTTTCGATTTTTGCCTCGAAAATGATGGATTTTTATCCCTACTCAGGAGGATTTCCTCATTGTTTGAAAGCGCGTCGAGAGGAGTTTTTCCCTTAGGGGAATTGGGGAAGAAACAACGAGAATATGATTTTTGAGGCTTTGGAACATCCCGCTTAAACAAGGAACTCGGCCAATGTATCTAATGAGAACTTTCCTCTATCTCAAGGACACGGCGTGTTGGTGAGGAGCTTGCCGACG
>JBGTLQ010000068.1:0-2538 GCA_041744075.1 Terrimicrobiaceae bacterium | reverse complement strand
AATTTGTCCGGTTTGCGGAGAGGACGTTCCGCCGCGTTCGCTGGCCTGTCCGGAGTGCGGTGCCGACCACAATTCCGGGTGGAAGGAAGATGCGGACACGGGGCTTGACCTGCCTGACGAGGACTTCGACTACAACGAGTTCGTGAAGGAAGAGTTCGGAGACGGTGGCAAGGTATCACGGATTCCGCTGCTCTGGTGGATTACGGCTGTCGTGCTTCTGCTTGCGCTGTTGTTCTGGTTCTTCGGACGCTGACGCCGAACCTTACGGCTTTTATCGAAAGGCGGTAAGGCGAGTCATCCCAACCAACACGGGGCAGGTGGTCCGTTTAGACTGCTCCAGCCTTTCCTCATTGGGCACCAGAATTTCTGGAAATGACACAGCTCACCATCAACTTCGGCTGTTCCCCGATTCCCGATGGTAAGACCACCCCGTCAATGATCCAAACGACCCGACACGAAGTCGTGGATTTTAGAATATCCACCCGCGAATTTGCCAATCGGGGGGATGGGGCAGATTATAAAAATGGAACCGACCCCTTCCGGCTGTTCTTGATGCAGACCTGGCAGCGATCTACGGCGTCCCGACCAAGGCCTTGAACCAAGCAGTCAAACGCAACGCCGTCCGCTTTCCAGAGGATTTCGTTTTTCAACTCTCCAGCAAGGAAAAGCAGGAGGTGGTCACAAACTGTGACCACCTCGGCAGAATAAAATTCTCCAAAACATGCCCCCACGCCTTCACCCAGCATGGAGCACTGCGGAACATGCTTGAAAATGAGTCATGATCGCGTAATCTTGCTTCATGAGCACAGTCGCTGAGATCGAGGAAGCCATCGCGCGGCTGCCTTCTGAAGATTTTTCCCGGCTCATCGAAGACTTGCGTGACATCGAAAGTGCCCGTGAAGCCCTTGCAGAGGCTTCCTCTGGGAGTGAATCGCCGCGAAAGTGGAGAGAAGTCCGGGAAGAACTTGATGACTTACACGGTTGAGATTCTCAAGCGGGCGGAGAAATTCCTGCGCTCAATTAGTGATGCAAAACTTTATCGCAAGATCCGCGAAGCCATTGACTCTTTCGAGATGGACCCCTTTCCGCCAGGAAGCAAAAAACTCGTCGGCACCCCGAATCTTCATCGTCTGAGAGTTGGAGACTATCGCATCATCTACAAGGTTGATGGGGGCAACCTGATCATACTCGTTGTTACGATCGGCCATCGCCGCGATATCTACCATTGACAGGGTCAGTTACCACTCTCCGCTTTTCCCCCTTCTTGACCTCCATAGCAAGGGCGGCGGAGGTCGAGATGGCTTCGGAGGACAGGTCAGCAGAATCAGTTTTAAGTATTAAACATTAAGTTTTAAGCAGTGGGCATCTCTGCTTTCGCTCATTCCGAGCTTCTACGCAACGAGTTCCATCTTTCGTCCTCCCGTTTTCAGTTTTCAGCAATCCATTATCCAAAATCCACGTAACCACAGAAGCCTTGGCGGCGGTGGAAATTTCAAAACTACCGCCCCCCTCTCTTGTTTCCGCTTTCAGGTTTCAGGTTTCAGCATTTCAGGTTTCAGCATTTTCTTCCCCCCCTCTGACACAATACGGGCGAAATGATCAAAAAACCGCCACCCCGTCACGCCATAGTGCAGCGCGCGAAGGCAGACCGTTACTCTTGACAAGCTACTTTTTTCCATCTTTCCGCTTTTTTGCATCACCCTTGTCCCTTGGATTGCATCGAGGCCTACTGGCAAACCGGGAAAATCATTCTCGCCCGGCAGCAGGAAGCCGCTTGGGGAGCCAAAGTCATTGACCGGCTCGCCGCCGACCTGAAAGAAGGCTTCCCTGACATGAGCGGCCTCTCCCCGCGCAATCTGCTGGCGATGAAAGTATTCGCCCGGGAATTCCCCGATGGTCCAATTGCGCAACAAGCTGTTGCGCAATTGCCTTGGGGCCATGTTCTCCAACTGCTGCAGCGGTTGAAAGACCCCGCCGCCCGCGACTTCTACATCCGCGAAACCCTCACCCACGGCTGGAGCCGCAGCATTCTGGAAATCCAAATTCAAAACCAGCTCCACCTCCGAGCGGGCAAGGCCCAGAACAACTTCACCCTCACCATGCCCCCGGCGGAGTCCGACATGGCTGCCCAGCTTTTCAAAGACCCTTACCTTTTCGACTTCCTTGGCACCGCCGATCCCCGCCGCGAGGCCGAGGTTGAGCAGGCCCTCATGGATCATATCCAAAAATTTCTTATCGAGCTTGGCTCTGGTTTCGCCTTTGTTGGGCGGCAAGTGCGGCTCGAAGTCGGTGGTGAGGATTACCCGCTCGATCTCCTGTTTTACCACCTCAAACTCCGCCGCTATGTCGTTATCGAGTTGAAAGCCCGCACCGCCACCCGCCACCCGCGACCTCCCTCCCGTCTGACTTTCCCGAATGACCCGCCTGCCGCCCCCTGAAATTTGTCCGGTTTGCGGAGAGGACGTTCCGCCGCGTTCGCTGGCCTGTCCGGAGTGCGGTGCCGACCACAATTCCGGGTGGAAGGAAGATGCGGACACG
>JBGTLQ010000067.1:0-3962 GCA_041744075.1 Terrimicrobiaceae bacterium | reverse complement strand
AATTTGTCCGGTTTGCGGAGAGGACGTTCCGCCGCGTTCGCTGGCCTGTCCGGAGTGCGGTGCCGACCACAATTCCGGGTGGAAGGAAGATGCGGACACGGGGCTTGACCTGCCTGACGAGGACTTCGACTACAACGAGTTTGTGAAGGAAGAGTTCGGAGACGGTGGCAAAGCATCACGGATTCCGCTGATCTGGTGGATTACGGCTGTCGTGCTTCTGCCTGCGCTGTTGTTCTGGTTCTTCGGACGCTGACACCGAACCGTACGACTTTTATCGAAAGGCGGTAAGGCGAGTCATCCCAACCAACACGGGGCAGGAACAGCGGATGGTGTCGGGTCTATAATTTGAATGCAATTATCGCGACCCCCGGCTGTTGTTCCTTCCGAATTTTTCTCTCACCGAGGCACGGAGGACACAGAGATTGTTTTCAGAAACCTCCCATTGGACAGCCGATGAAGCCATCATTCTACCACGGTTTTTGAATGGGAAAAATGCATTTCGAGAGGTGCTCGTCTTCTCAATTTTTCAATTAAAATATTGGCCCGACCCCATCGGCTGTTCGCGGCCAGACTTGCCTTTGACTTCGAATCATTTTATCGTTCAGCCATGACCGAAATTATCTTCGAGGTGCAGGAGGACGAGATCGATGGCGGATATGTTGCCACAGCTCTTGGACACGGCATCGTTACCCAAGGAGACACTCTCGAGGAATTGCGAGCGATGGTCATTGATGCGGTGCGCTGCCATTTTGGCGATGGTCTTCCCGGGCCAATGCCTAAAATGATAAGGCTTCATTTCGTGCGTGATGAAGTGCTTGCGGCGTGAAAACGCCCCGCAGTGTCTCTGGAACCGATCTGATTAAAGCCCTTCGTGCCCTGGGTTATGAACGCACCCGGCAAGATGGATCGCACATCCGACTTACTACTCTGCTTTCTGGTGAGTATCATGTGACCGTGCCCAATCACACCCCACTGCGCCTTGGCACTTTCAAAAGCATCCTCAAGCTTGTCGCATCCCATCACAGTCTGAGCATTGAGGAGCTGCTTGGAAAACTGGATCTCTGACCGTTTCTCGTAACCTCTCTCCGGTTTGCCCACCCTTCACCCGCCACCCAGTACCTCCCTCCGGTCTGGCTTTCCCCCATTCCAAATTCACTTGTCTCGCGGGAGGGCCTGGCGCAGGCGGATCATTTAAAATTCAAAACTACCGCCCCACCTCTCTTGTTTCAGGTTTCAGAATTTCAGGTTTCAGCTTTTCAGTCCCCCCCCTCTGACATGATGCGGGCGAAATGATCAGAAAACCCACCACCCCGTCACGCCATAACGCAGCGCGCGAAGGCGGACCGTTACTCTTTTCCCGCGACTTTTCCATCTTCCGTTTTTCCGTTTTCCGCTTTTCCCACCCCCCCCAATTTCCCTCCTTCCGCGACCTCTTCCGGTTGTACCTTCGGCCGTTTCCATTTATTGTATGGTATTGACATACAAACGTATGCTCCATAAAGTCATTCGTAATGAGTGTCATCGAGGTGATTTTTCCGAAAGCTCGCGCTGAGATGTTCAGGCTGCTTTTTTCCGATCCTGGAAAGGAACTACATCTGCGCGAGCTGGCGAGGCTCAGCGGTCTGGCACTTCGCACCATTCAGCAGGAGGTGGGCAAGCTGACCTCTGCAGAACTCCTTGTTGCCCGTCGCGATGGGAACCGCCTCTATTACCGGGCCAACACCGGACACCCGATATTCCCGGAATTGCATGGAATCTCCCTCAAAACGACGGGGCTTCGCGAACAGCTTGCCAACGCATTGAAAGGGGTGCCGGGTATTGATATGGCCTTCGTGTTTGGATCATCCGCAGCCGGGACCTCGGGTGCAGCAAGCGATGTGGACTTGCTGGTGATCGGAGATGCTGGATTACGGGCACTGGCCCCGAGGCTTCGACCCCTGACATCGAAA
Source organism: Terrimicrobiaceae bacterium (assembly GCA_041744075.1). Taxonomy (GTDB): domain Bacteria; phylum Verrucomicrobiota; class Verrucomicrobiia; order Chthoniobacterales; family Terrimicrobiaceae; genus JAJTZA01. The sequence goes on along the minus strand of JBGTLQ010000067.1, from coordinate 2,013 downwards.
CTTGGGCGGGAAGTCAATCCGCATGTCATCACGCCGGGCACCTTTGCCGCCAAAGCCCGCTCCCGTGACGCATTCATTCACAACGTGCTTGCCGCCCCGAAAATTTGGATAAAAGGTCAACCTCATGAGCTTGAAAAACTGGGCGGATAACGGCTGGTTGCGTCCCTATCGCACCAGCACATCGCAAATGGCAGAGCTCTTTGCAATTGCCGACCGCGATTTGGACGATGCCCGGACCGAACGGCTCTCGACGGACTGGCAATTCGGAATTGCCTACAATGCCGCGCTCAAACTGTGGAGAATCTGTGTAATTACATCGCTTCCGTGAATTATCCGAACCCACAGGACCTCACCCAAAAGTTCAACGATGACGAAGCCGTCTGGAGAGCCTTCGAACGCAGGCGCCGGATTCGGATTCTCCTCGGTCCATCCTTCCCGAATTCTGAAAAATCCCTGGACGCACTGGACTGGATCGAGGCCGAGCGCGAGGGGCGCCCTGTCCGCGCGATCGGATTCAGCCTGACATGAAGGATCCCGCTCTCCTCGAATCGCTGATCCTGACCGTTCGCGGCCAGAAGGTCCTCCTCGATGCCGATCTGGCAACAATCTACGGCGTCCCGACAAAGGCCCTGAACCAAGCCGTCAAACGAAACGAAGACCGCTTTCCGGCAGATTTCGTTTTTCAACTGTCTGCTGAAGAGGCAAAACGGGTTTTTCTTTCAAGGTCACAAACTGTGACCTTGAAGCGGGGCCACAACATTAAATACCTCCCCCACGCCACCCCCTTGTCACGCCGTGGCCGTCCTGGCAAAGGCGGAAGCCACTGATCGCTCCCCCTCCCGACGCACCCCGCCATGAGATCGGCTTCCATGTCCGCGAGGAAGCCCCACCCTTCAAATCAAAATCCAAAAAGCCGGACGTGCTCAAAAAAGATACGAAGCCATGAGCCTTCCCAGGTTTTCAGCTTCTCAGTTTTTCCGCTTTCAGCTTCCCCCAATTCAAAATCCATCATCCAAAATTCAAAATTGCCGCCCCCTATCCCCACTCTTGGAGATCCCGCTTCAAGTTTCAGCTTTCAGTTCCTGCGCCTGTTCGGAGGCTTTTTCTTTCACTTGCAGCGTAGCCATTCGTGACTCATGATCTTGGTTATGAACGAGCGAATCCAGATCCATCCGGAAATTTGCCATGGCAAACCCGTGATCCGGGGAACCCGCGTTCTCGTCTCCGTCATTTTGGGGGCGCTTGCCGCAGGCGATTCCCAAGAAATGATTTTGGAGGATTACCCCAGACTCACGAAAGCCGATCTTGCAGCGGCTCTTGAGTTCGCAAGCCAAATGACGGGCTATCAGGAACTCGCCTATCATGCGGCGGCATGAATTTTCTGCTCGACGAAAATTTCCCGAAATCGGCTGCGGATTTCCTGAAGGAGGCTGGCCACTCTGCGTGCAGGGTGCTCGAATTAGCAGAGCAAGGGACCAACGATCATACGGTCTTTGAGTTGGCGCAGCAAAAGCAGGCCATCTTGCTGACAACGGACCGCGATTTCTTTCACACAATCCCCTGGCTGTTTGCCGAGCATAACGGCGTCATCGTCATCGCCCTCAAACAGCCCAACCGGGCCGCCATTCTTTTGAAACTTGAATGGATTTTGGAAAGGCTGCCTCCGCAGAGTTTTCGCAATCGGGTTTTCCAATTGCGCGACGCCTCGTGGATTGCGGTTCCTCCGCTCCCGTAAGTTTCTGCGCTCAAAATCCTGGCTGTGCTCAAGAAGGGTAAAAGCCACGCACTGGACTAGAAACCCCTGAAAAAGCCCCCAAAACACAAACCAGGAACAAAGAATCAATAACTCCCAGCCACGCCTTCGCTTGGCGACGGCCTGGCAAGCCGGTCACCCGTCACCCGTCACCCGTCACCCGTCACCCGTCACCCGTCACCCGTCACCCGTCACCCGTCACCCGTCACCCGTCACCCGTCACCCGTCACCCGTCACCCGTCACCCGTCACCCGTCACCC
>JBGTLQ010000066.1:0-9508 GCA_041744075.1 Terrimicrobiaceae bacterium | reverse complement strand
CCAAAAGCTGGCGCACGCCCCATGGTCCTCTTTGTCGCGAAGCGTCTTGGAACCGGAGGGCCGGGAGGGCCGGAGATAGCCTGCCGAAGGCAGCCCGTAAGGGCGAGGGTGCGGGAGCACCCGAGACAATGCGGTTGTCCTCCACCGCTTTGGCTCAACGCGCACGCGACGCTGCGGTTAACCCTCTCCCAACTGGCGCAGGTAACCGAACGAGTAGATGCCAGTCGAATGGCCGTCCGCCCACCGGGGTTGGAGTCCATACCCGCCAATCATCTGCCAACTGCGAAGGTCGGCAGAAGCTGATTCCGGGTCCGCAGAGGTGGGGCCGGGTTTGCCGAGCACATCGGGCTCGCCTTGGCAGGAGGCACAAGGACAGGCTTTTCTCAGAAGGCTCAGGGAAAGATAATCCTCACGGCCGTCTGACCATGCAATGGCCAGGGTATCCCCAATTTTTTGGACAGCGGAAGGTTGGATAATTTCTGACACAACTATCCGGTGGTTCTGAGGCCACTTGCGATGGCGTTGATTGAGAGCAGGACGCTCGGCAGCAGTCGATCGGCTTCTTGAGAATCAGCCTCCCTCGCCGCCCGCCATTGCGAGAGTGTTGCGATTTGTTGATCGTGTAAGACGCGGAGGGCATTCGCTCGAAGACCGAGAGTTTTGAGCATTCGCGGCCTGCGTTTCTCGAGGCTTCCGCCAAAAAGCTCAGACATCAGGTTTTTGGTTCTACGAAACTCGGAGGTGATCACCCCAAGAAGCTCGTCCCGACATTCTGATTCAGAAACCAGCCCGGCATAACGCGCCATGATTTCCTCATCAGAACTCGCAAGATTGGTTTCCACATTCGTGAAGACGTAATAGGCAAACGGCGAGGAACGCAGGTTGATGCAGAGCTTTTGGAAATCATCCGGCCGATGTTCCGCCAAATGTTCCAAGCCTGAGCCGACACCAAACCAGCCGGGCAAATAATAACGGCTTTGGTTCCAACTAAAGACCCATGGGATCGCTCGTAGGTCGGCGAGCGTTCTCCGACCCGTCCGTCTGGCAGGCCGCGATCCGATGCTACTGATTTCCAAAGCGTCAATCGGTGTCGCTTGGGAATAAAAGGTCATGAACTGCGGGTGATCAATCAGCTGGCGGTAGGCGCTCTGACTAGCCGACGCAAGGGCTTCCCAAATTTCCATGGTGTCGGCACTTTCTTGTGGTGTTTTTTTCTCCCGCACACTGAACCCGGTCACCCCTGCCATGAGCAACTCAAGGTTGTAGGTCGCGGTGATGAGGTTCGAGTATTTCTGGGCGATTGTTTCACCCTGTTCGGTGACCCGCAGGTCTCCTTGAATGGAACCATGCGGGAGCGCCCCCAAAAAGCGGTGCGTAGGACCCGCACCCCGGCTGATCGTGCCGCCCCGGCCATGAAAAAACCGGATCTTCGTTGAGCCTGCGGCCTGCGAGATCGCCAATTGCGCTTTGTGCAAAACCCACTGACTCGCAATCGTGCCGCAATCTTTGTTGCTGTCGCTGTAGCCGATCATGACCTGCTGGATCGGTTGGCTGTGCGGAAGGGAGAGCACCTTCGTGCGGTCCTTCTGCTGATAGGCCAGGCTGCGGTCTGTGACCGGATGAGAAAGAAACCTGCGGATCAACTCCGGACTGCGCTCGAGATCATCCAGCGTTTCAAACAAAGGAACCACGGGCAGGGTGCAGGCCAGACCCTCCGGGGTCCAGCGCATCAACCCGGCCTCACGGGCCAGCACAAAAACCACCAGCAAGTCGGAGAGCTGACGCGTCATACTCACAATCAGCGACCCAATCCCCTCACGGCCATAATTTCTGATATGGCGCCGAAGCGAACCGTAACAAGCCAGGACGGCATCCGCTTCCGCACCAATGCCAGAATCCGTGTAAAGAAATGGCCGTGGAGAAAGAAGTTCTTCGTTGAGGAATGCCAAACGTTCCTCCTCCGTCCAGTTCTCAAAATCAGGCCGCGGATGCCCGGTCGCTGCGAGGATTTGGGAAAGGGCCTTGTCATGAAAGGCGCTGTTTTGACGCACATCCAGAGCCGCCAAGTGGAACCCAAAAACATCAAGAGCCCGGCGCACCGGCCAGACGGCATTATTGGCCAGCCGCCCGGCACCCACTTCGAGAAGGGAGGCAGAAAGCAGCGCGAGATCTTCATCCAATTCGCCCGGCATCCGGTATTTTGACTCATCGAGGCTGATCTCGGGGTTGCCAGCCAAGCCGGTTGCAATCGGCAATTTGCTCTGCAGAAGCAGCACGTATTGACGCCATGGTTCATCAGAATACCGGCGTGCAATTTCTCTGGCAGGCTCGGAGTTCTCCGCTGTTAAACGCGTCAATGCCTCCTCCAAAATTTGGGGTGTCTGTTGGAAGTTGCTGGAGAGTGGGAGTCGTTCTGCGAGCGCCCCGAGGTGACGGTGGATCACAAGCAGGGCATTGAGCCGCATATCTCGCAGGGTCGCTTGAGTGACGGCGGCATCCACCAGCGGGTGACCGTCGCGGTCGCCGCCGACCCAACTTCCAAAACGCAGCCGCGGCCAAGCTTGGGGATGTTCCAACAAGGCATCGTCGAAACCAGTCTGACTCCAAGACCTGCGCAGTCTTTCGTCGAGCTCGGCCAAGGCCAGCGGAAACACCTCCCGCAAATAAAAGGCAACCCCACGCCGTTCGGACGCGACATCCGGTTTTTCAAGAAGGATTTCCCCACTGCGCCAAAGCCGCTCAAGCACCACCTTGATCTCATCGCGGGTCGCCTCGCGCTGACTTGGTGTCAGCGTTTCACTTTCCAAAGCCGACAGCAACGCATACACCGCCCGGTGTTGTTCCAGCACCGACGCCCGTTTGGCCTCGGTGGGATGAGCGGTCAGGACCGGCTCCACACGAATCTCGGGCAAAATGGCAGCAATCTCTTTAGCCGTAAAACCGGCCTCAGAAAGTTTGGACAATTCCTCGCCCCAACAGCCGGGTTCATCGGTGAGCCCATGTTCGATCTCTCGAAATCTTCGGGTCTGGGTCGATGCATTTTCTTCAACCATGTTCAGCAGTTGAAAGGCAATCGAAAAGGCCTGCTCGATGCGCTGCGGAGGTTGCTGAACATCGTATTCCAAGGACCGCTCTCCCCATGGCAAATGCCGGGCCGCCTCGCTCTCCCCCATCTCCACGAGAACCTCGCGAAGACATTCCATCAAAAATTTTAAGTCCGCATCGATCTTCTCAAATCCCGATGCAATGTAGTCAGCTGTTGTGTTTCCCGGCATTCCTTTTGTCCCTTGGTTTCAAATCGGGTACCATCCAAGTCCCCCAAGCAAAAGATTTTTCTAAAAAATCAGCTTCAGCACATCCAATTTTAGGTAGGGCAGTCTCCACCTACCCCGGGCCTACGGCGAGACAAGCCTTGACCGCCGACTTTGTTCTCCTCATGCGTCGGACGGCGAGGGACCGCCTTCCCTACCATCAAAGGAGTGCTTCGCACGTGCGCCAGCACATCCAATTTTAGGTAGGGCGCGTCAGTCCCTTGACCGTCCACTCTTTCTTCCTCAAACCTACCGTCGGAATGTTGGCAATTCGCCGCTGATGAAGACATGGGGCCAGTCCTGCCACTGACTCACCAAACCTGCCCTCACGGGATTGTTGAGCACATAAGCAGCTTTTTCTTGGTAGGATTCTTCCTTCCGTAAGCGATGCTCAAAAAAATCGCGCTGCCATTGAATCTTTAAATTTCGAGATGTCCAATGTTTCCAATTTTTCACCGTCTCACCCACCTCGCCTGGAAAGCTGACTAAAAAATGCAGGTGGTCCGGCATCACAACAGCAAGATAAACCCACCACTTGCCTTGCTGGTTGTAGAAATCAATTGCTTCCAAAATTTTCTTCGGCACATTTTCCCGAAGCAAAGGATCTCCTTCCCGCAACTGGCAGCAAATTGTTACAAAATATAATTCCTGCTGGGGATCAATGTGCAGGGGTACACCATGGGGAAGTGATTTCCGCCCAATATCCATGATTGAGTTGCTGTCATGGCAATCACTTTCGCGCAAGCACATTACCGATAAGTCGGACGGCGAGGGACCGCCATCCCTACCAGCGAAAGAGGTGCTTCGCACGTGCGCCAGCACATCCAATTTTAGGTAGGGCGCGTCAGTCCCTTGACCGCCGACTTGTCTCTGCTCCAATGTCGGACGGCGAGGGACCGCCATCCCTACCAGTTAAGGTCGCTTCGGGTGCGTCAGCACATCCAACTCCGGGTAGGGCTGGGCAGTCCCTTGCCCGCCGACTTGTCTCTGTTCCGGTGACGGACGGCGAGACCGCCGACTCTCTCTTCCTCACACCTACCGCCGAAACCCAACCAGCTTCTGATGCGTCTCGTCCCAGAGGCGGTACGTCAAACACTTCAGGCTGGAGAGAAGAGTCACTGGAGGAACGGCTTTAAACAATGGCTCCGCCTCGTGACACCGCTCCAAGTGGTAATTCGGGATTCTGGGACTGAGGTGATGAATATGATGATACCCGATATTGCCTGAGAACCACTGAAGTACTTTTGGTAGTTTGTAAAACGAACTGCCTTGGATGGCCGCCTCAAAAAAATCCCAATCCTCCTTGCGCTCCCATGTGACCCCCTCGAATTGATGCTGCACATAAAACAGCCAGGTCCCTGCGGATCCCGCCACCGCAATAACTCCTATCTGAATCAGCAGATAAGGCACAAACCCGATGAGGAGGCTCATGACCACAAACAGTCCAAGGATACCAAGATTCGTCCAATGCACCGAACGGCGTTCCTGAGGATTTGCCGTCTTTGAGAGGACAATGCGATGTTTGATGAGAAAAAGGACGAGGGGACCAATGCCGAAAAGCACAAAGGGATTACGGATAAATCGGTAGCCAAGCTGTTTCCAGAGTGGGGCCGCATGGAATTCATCAACCGTCATGGTTGGCACATCGCCGATACCCCGTCGATCGAGGTCACCGGACGTGCTGTGATGAAGAGCATGCTCTTTCCTCCAGAGAGCATAGGGCGTGAACGTCAGCACCCCGGTGATGAACCCCAAAATATCATTCGCGCGGCGGGACTTAAAAAACGACCCATGACCGCAGTCATGAAAAATGATAAACACCCTTACGAGGAGTCCACCCGCCAACAGCGTGAGTGCAGCAGTCAGCCAATACGACACCGAAAGGCTCCAAGCAATCGCAACCCATGTGACAACGTAAGCGCCCAGCGAGTTCGCCAGCTGCCAGAGGGCTTTTTTCGTGGAGGGTTCCTGATATTTTTTGACAATGGCCTGCCACGCTTCAGGCTTTTTGGATCGATCCATAGACATTCAATATCTTACTTGGCTGTCTGTTCCCTCAAAATGGGGTGAACACCCCACGAAATAGTGCTTGCGTGTCAGGGAATCGCGCTTATGGTGCGGATCGAGGCCCATAGGGGCATGGTAGGTTGCTAGTTGTGTTTCTTTCGGCGAAATCCGTGAACTCTCAGTGGCGATTTGAAATCCGGTCATCGGAAACAGCCACACAGGTGAGCCCTCAAAACAAACACACATATGTCAAACAAACTCTATGTCGGGAATCTTTCCTTCGACACCACAGAAGCAGACCTTAACGATCTGTTTTCACAAGCAGGCACCGTCAACGAAGCGATTCTGATCAATGACAAAGTCACAGGCCGCTCACGCGGATTTGGATTTGTCACCATGTCAGACGCAGAAGGTGCCCGCACGGCCACAGAAAAATTCAACGGCAAGGATCTCCATGGGAGAAACCTCACCGTGAACGAAGCCAAAGACCGCGAGCCAAGTGGTGGCGGCGGCGGTGGTGGTGGTGGTGGCGGACGCGGAAACTACGGTTCCGATCGCCGTCCTTCCCGCAAATACTAATCCCAAAACCCAAAAACGCCCCGGCTCAAACCGGGGCGTTTTTTTATGGGCGCATCTCTGAAAATTGCGATCCTGGGAGCGCTGGCCCCACGCCTGCGGGGTCGGCTACGTAAAGCAACCACTCCAATTTGCTTTCCGAGATTCGCCTTTTTTTCGCTACGGGATCCCCCTTCTTGCGATAGTCCCCGAACCGGGTAGGATCATAGTCATGAGTGACCCCGTTCTCGTAAGAAGCAGCTTCCATCAGTCCGTCTCCAAGTATTTCGACCGTGCCGCCGCGTTGACCAATTACCCCCCCGGGCTGTTGGACCAAGTGAAATCCTGTGACAGCATTTATCGGATCAAGTTCCCCGTGAAGGATGATGACGGGAACACGGTGGTTGTGGTTGGTTATCGCGCGCAGCACAGTCACCACCGGCTTCCCTGCAAAGGGGGCATCCGATTCAGCCTGGATGTGACCCAGGATGAGGTCGTCGCTTTGGCCTCATTGATGACCTACAAATGCGCCCTTGTGGGGCTGCCTTTTGGTGGGGCCAAGGGCGGGGTGTGTATCGATCCGCGGGCCTCGTCTCCGGGCTTTCGCGAACGTGTCATACGGCGCTACACCGCCGAGTTGGTCAAAAAAAAGTTTATTGGTCCAGCCGTGGACGTGCCGGCTCCCGACTACGGAACGGGTGAACAGGAAATGGCATGGATTGCGGACACCTATCGCGCCATGAATTTTAATGAACTGCATCCTTACGCCTGCGTCACAGGCAAACCGCTCGAACTGCATGGGATTCCCGGTCGGCGGGAGGCCACCGGGCTGGGCGTGTTTTTTGGGATTCGGGAATGTGTTTCTCACGAAGATGATATGGCAGAGTTGGGACTCACGGCAGGGGTTGAAGGAAAATCGGTGATCGTTCAAGGCCTTGGCAATGTGGGATTCCATGCCGCAAAATTTCTGCATGAGGCCGGAGCCAAGATTGTCGGCATCGCAGAGCTTGGGGGTGGGGTCTATGATGCTGCGGGGTTAAACTTCACGGAGGTCGTGGCTCATTTTACCGAAAACCGCACGCTGGCGGGACTTCAGGCTGCTCAACAATTCGACAACCCCGCCGACACCTTGGAAATGCCTTGTGATATTTTGATCCCTGCCGCTTTGGAAAACCAAATCACAGCGAAAAATGCCGCCCGCATTCAAGCCAAGATTGTTGCCGAAGCGGCAAACGGACCCGTAGATTTTGCGGGAGATGAAATTCTCACCGAACGAGGGATTTTGGTGATCCCTGACCTTTATCTCAACGCCGGCGGCGTCACCGTGTCCTATTTTGAGTGGCTCAAAAATCTTTCGCATGTGAGTTTTGACCGCATGAATTCCGGTTACATTGAATCCTCCAAGGAACGGATGTTGACCGCCATCGAAGGTCTGACCGGCAAAAACCTTGATCCCATCCAGCGGGCTCTTGTCACAGCCGGCCCCAAAGAAATCGATTTTGTGCGTTCGGCCCTCTCCGACACCATGGCGCTTTCCTACCACAAAATCCGCGATATCTGGAAAACCAAAGACATGCCGGATCTGCGCACCGCAGCATTCTATTTCGGCATCGAACGCGTGGCCCGCAGTCACATGGCCCATGGTGTTTTTCCGTGAGCCTTTATGGAACGCTCGCCACTTGAGAAAAAAACGCTGGTTTATGTCGCTGGCCTCTGGGTGGTTGGGGCTTTGGTTTTTGCTTGGCTGATCGCAACGATTTTTCCTGTCTCCTTTCGGGAAGACGACGCCGGCTACCTCGCTTGGGCGGCCCGCGCTTCCTCGCCGCTCGCAGCGTGGGACCTGCAGGGTGGGATGCTTTTTGGCATGTTCCGCCCGGTTGTGAACCTATGGTAGTACGGGCTTTTTCACATCGCCGGCTTTGAGAGCTTCTCCTATCACTTCGCACTTTGTGCGGTGTATGCCATCATGCTCGGTACCTTTGTTTTTGCAGGCTCTGCGTTCCACGGCATACGCACGGGCTTTCTTGCCCTCCTGCTGTGGATTGGCGTTTTTTATTTCCTCCAATACGTCCTCTTTTGGTTTTCCGGGTACGTTTACCTCTTGGAAACCACGTTCCTGGCTGCTGCCGCAGGCTTCGCAGCGCTGGCTGTGCGCGGCTCAGACAGCGGCTCAGACAGGGCCCTGATTGGAGCCGTCGCATTTCATGCACTTGCCGTTCTCACGAAAGAACCGGCCGCTCTCATTCTTCCGGGCATCTACCTCGGACTCGTGCTGGCCTTTCCGTCAGCATGGAAAAACAGGCGGGCTGTGATCACTCTCTTTTTGGCAGGCGTGGCGGGTGTGGCCTGGGTTCTTCTTAAGCCGGGACTGGAAGGCCGACTCGGGATTTTGACAGCCCTACAAAATGGCGCAGCGTTGGAGTTCCTTTGGACGCGATGGAGCTTCTACGCCGGATTCCTCGCAGGAGGAACAGGCAAGCTGCTTTGGCTCGGATTCGCTGTCGGCTTGGTCAGGTCGTGGGTTCCTGCAGAATCCCGTCAGCGTGACGGTTTGGCAATCGTGGCGGGAGTGCTTGTTTTGGGCATCACATGGTTCCCCCCGGTAGCCCTCATCGCTCTGCTTGGGGTCAGTTTCATCTGGGCACTGAAGGATCACCAAATTCTGCCCGGCCTCGCCTGGTTTTGGGCGCCGATTTTTGCCGTTCTCCTCATCGACTTCCAAACCCGCACCTATCTCTTTGAATCCTCCTTCGGAGCCGCCTTGGTTCTGGCCTGCGCCCTCGGTCCGTGGGTTTTTAATACCGTCACCGTCACCCGCAGATTACCACGGCGACTCATCATTCCCGCGACTGCCATCTTGGCTTTGATTGCCGGAGTGGTCGGCTGGGCCGTCATCTCACCAAAATACGATGCGCTTCGCAAAGTGACCTCCGTGCGCGGCAACTTTTCCCACTTGTTCGAGGCAACCGCAGCGGCCGCCAAAGAGACGCCCCTGATCATCGTACCCGATTACGCGGACACCGGATTGGACTATGAGACTCAAGTCCTGCGGGCCTCTGACCAAGTCAAAGCCGAACTCCAGAAACCCATGAGGCCCGGAGACTTCCGCACCCTGCTTGGAGTCCTGGATCCTGACCTGATTGTGTTAGCCCCCGAGCAGGACCTGCAGCCCAACCAGAAAGCGCTTTTGTTACTCATGACCACGCACGAAGTCCAGTGGTGGGAAAAACGCAGTACGGATAAAACAATTTCCTCGGATACCCTCAAGACGTGGAACCGAAATGGCCAGCAAGCCGCGCTGATTCTGCTTCATGACGCTGCGTCGATTCGTGATTGAATCACGAATGTCAGAATGTTAATCAAAGCGTTATCCAAGAAGAAGGGGTTGGTATCCTGCGGTTTGGAAGTGGGCGTCGGTTGTTGCCACTTCTGACAAATTCAATTTCTTCATAAGAGCGAAGCTCGTGCAGTCGGTGAACGAAAAGGGGTGTTCGTGATACTTTTGCTGCCACTCCCATGCCTGCCAGAAGATGTCCTGACCAATCCACTCCATCTTGACGATTCGGGAACGTCTTATCAGCTGAAGGATATCGCCACGGCGGTGGCCAATATTCCTGGCCAAAAAGAGGGTGCAA
>JBGTLQ010000065.1:0-7635 GCA_041744075.1 Terrimicrobiaceae bacterium | reverse complement strand
TTTCCAAGGACCGCCGGTCAATTGCCTCATGACATTGCATGTTGCAACCATGACATAGTACCGATCAGCAGCAAACCTGGAAATCAAGGGGACGGAGTGGTTTCCGGGGAAAGGTACTTTGCAAACGCTTCACGCTGACGGCTATTTTTCCGCACGTCCTTTTCCACAATTTTCAAGATCGCGGCCGATGATTCCGTTTCTCCGAGTTCCGAGAGGGCATCCATGAGTCGGAGGGCCAGGCGCAGGGATGTCTCATTGACCGCCCTGTTGGAAGCCGAGAGCGCTTCCAAGATTTCCGGCATGCGAGCTTTCAGGGTGGGAAGACCTTCCGTTTGTTTCGCATTTTCTGCGAGGCCTGTGACCGTTCGAAAAATCTCTAACTGACGCGAAGAATTTTGTGAATCTTCCGCGAGGATGCGATCAATGGCTTTGTTCTGAAGGTGCAGAAGCACCTCGGAGTTAGCATTCTTGGTGCTCATCCATTGCGCCAACAACGAGGGCCCAAACATGTAGAAGGTTGGCGATGTTGATTTTTCCGTGGCTTTGAAAGCGGCATCAATCCGTGGAATCCATGATTTATCAACAACGGTTGAGGGACTCATCAGTTCCAAAATCATTTTCAGGAACTCCACACGCGTCGGATCGAGAGTATGTTTCCCATCAAGGGCAGCCATGAGTTGTTGGGTCAGAACTTCCGAAGATGCCACATGCAGCAAGGAGAAAATTGGCATCGTCGGACGATCATTGCTATGACCGGTTCTTCCGAAGTTATCACTTAGAAAATTCGCATCTGGGTCTGCGAGACGGGCAGCAAGATCAGCTGACACTTTTTCGATGGCCTCTTGCTTGCGACCTTGCGCAATAGCGAGTTCGATCAAAGCACGCTGGACAGTAAATCGTTGGGTTTTTCTTATCAGGTCAGCGTGCGAAAGCGCGATTTCAAAGGCCTCCCAACGAACCTGCTCCGGCACCTTATCATCATTCCCAAGTTCCGTGAGAGCTGTGAAGAGACGATCCAGTTTGGGATGTGGAAAAAGCGGGTTAGGTTCGGCAGTCAGAGCAGCTTGGTAAAGTGGCAAGGCAGCCTCAGGGCGTCCGGCTTTGCTAAGTTCGCTGACAAGCCATGACCCATGGAATTCCAACGCCGTGAGCGGCTCAACCGCAGCCAAGGCCAAGATTTTGTCCAGAGTCGGCGCGTCGAGGACAGCCTCAGCACTCGCTTCTCCAGCTTCCGCCGCAGCGTCCACAAGCGCAGGGATCTCTGCAAGCCATTCACCGTATTTTGAACCCTCGACCGCGAGCAGTTCCCACCCAGCAAACTCGGTCTTTGGCGCGAGATTGGCGACGTAGGGTCTCACAGTCTCAACTTGCCGATAGGATATCCATTGTGTGTGGTGATGCAAAACTGGCATGACCCGGGTGTGAAGCACCCATTGGTCAGTCGTTTTTTGATTTTCTGTGAGAGAAAACCTCAGGGGATGAGCTTTGGTGTTCGCTGTGGGAAGAAGTTCTCCACCAAGCGATGCCAGCCCATCCCCAGTGCGCTTTACCCATGACCGAAGCAGGTAAATTTTTCCAGGCTCGACGGGAAAACCAGGCCCCTCAAACTGTAGTCGGTCAGAATCCTCGAGTTTAATGACTTTGATGGCTGCAGATCCATCGGGAGCTTGTCCGGCATCCACGATTTGCGAGGCGGAGAGTGGTTTGGAGCCGCTGGTTAGAAGGTCCGTGAGCGATTGATCTGAGGCAGGGAAAATCCGTTTGCCAGAAACGATCGGAAGGAGCGGACCCGCGATTCGCTGATCCTTCACAAAGGCAACAGCCCTCATAAATCCATTGCCGGAGGGAAGTTCAACCTCAAGGCTACCTGAGGAGGCGTCCCCTTCGACTTTGGCGATCATGGCCAGATCATTTGGCATTTCGCCAAAATGAAATTCGATACGGCTCTGATCTTGAATCGTTTCAACGGGAGGTTTAGTAGGAACTGAAATGGCCATGTCATAGTCCCGAGATAAAGAGGCAATATCCTTGCGCCCCCACTGCCACCACAATGTCGTGGACTCAGGGACGCCGGAAACCCACGCAACCGGCCAGGCTTTGGATAAATCGCCTTTTGCCATGGCGACCAGATTGCGAAGTTGGTCAAACTCCCGTTTAAAGTTTGAGGACTTGAGTGAGTTGTTGGTTTGACTCAACTCGAGCAGGACACTCAGCCGATCCCAATCGCCGTTGGTTGTCAGGGTGTTGATAAGATCCCGGATTTGCTCTTGGGGAGGGCTGTAATTGGGACTCTTGAATCCGATAAGCTCGTTGTCGAACCAAGCCGTGGCATACTCGCTTTGATGGGGAAAATCCAAGTTGGAGATCTCGCGGAGCACTTGGGCGATGATTTGTTGGTGATATTCGGGGTTGGAGCGCTTGGAAGCTGCCCAGGTGTTAAGTGCAGCGATCACATCACCGGGCTGGGGATGGTGACGGGCGATCCTCGCAAAAAGTGCTCTGTCAGCTTCTATGGAAAATGACACCGAGTTTTCTCCCGCATTCCGGAACGCAATGGATTCCAACCACGGCTTCAGCGCCTCGGCTGGTTGATCAGGGGCAAGCAGCCAGGCTTGAATCGTTTTCTGGGCGGTCAGCATGTTGGTTGGCACTGTGACCTCAGCGAGCAAAGTGAGGGACGCCTCGCGATGATCGGATGTATCCAAAAGGGCCAGCAGATCAAAAGCAGGAACGTTCGAATTTGCAAAAAGCTGACGCACCCGTTCTTCTTTCAACCCAGCTTTTATGAAGCCAAGGAGGTTCAGAACTTTTTCTGGTGAGGCGGCAGAGGGATTATTTTTGGCCTCCTCTCTGAGGATCGCGGATTCCACCAACGAACGCTGATCATCTCTCAAGGGAGCACCGGCCATCTCGCGAAGCCACTTCGAAGCCGCCGCACTCGGCGAATCAGCCAGCGCCCCTCGAATCAGTAGATTCATGAGGCTCTGATTGTTCATGGCCACCTGATTGTTGATCAGGGGGTTCGGCAGGTAGAGAGCCTGTTCGGAAAGGGCACTGTAGAGATCATCGAGTTTCCCGGCTTTCTCGAAGGTTTCCCACAAGCTTGTGGCGCTATGATTCAGCAAGTGGTGGGGATCGGCTTGCAGTGCGCGGAGATACTCAGCACAGGCTTTGGATGGGTCCCCGTCAGATGCGGCTTTTCTGGCCTCTGCGATGATCTCCTCAACTTTTGGGTCAGAATCAGAAACAAAAATTTTGTTGAAGATGATCCCATCCCAGGCAGCGTCAATTTGCCACATGGAATTGTAGCCGTGATTGGCGCGGAGACCCAGACCCATAGATATTTGATGGGCATCATCGTTGAACGAGTTGGATCCCTGACGACTGGTTTTTCTAGTCCAGATTTTGAAGAACTGAACCCACTGGCCAGCCGGTGCCTGGGAGGAGTAGATATTGGCAGATTCTTTTGAGCCTCCCCCGCGGGATATCTCAACTTTGACTTCAGGGACTTGGCCGTGGGCCGATGCACCTCGCAACCAACCACTCATCACATAAAGAGCGGGTTGGTCATTGATGGGGATTGTTGCAAGCGGCACATGCTGTTCTGTGCGTGGGAGCAAACCAGAAAATCCCACAGCGGACTTTGCTCCCAGCGGACCTTCGAGCCCGGTTTGGAAACCTGGTGGAAGCTCGCCTTCAGGCAGACCTTGGTTTGGAATCAGGTTTTCTCCGTGGACATACGTGGTGAGCGGACCCCATTTTTTTGTGCCATCTGGTAGCGTCCATCGGGCTTGAAGCAAACCAAAATCACCCGGTAGCTTGGCCGCAGCCACGCCGGAAATTCCCGGCTTGGAAATCGATGCGACAGACTTCATAACCGCTGGGTTTTGGCCGGCAAAGATTTCGATGGCCCTTGGTCGAAATTTTTCTGGGATGGGAAGAGAAACCGGATCCCAGTTCACCCCCCTTTGCCTTCCCTGCTCGGAGGTTTCAGAAAGCTCTGCCGACAACTTCCAAGCCACTGGAGTTGTCCCATCCTTGCGAGTCCCTGCCGCGCACAGAACTTGAAAGTCCGCATTTTTTCCTTCAATGGCATCAAGCCTTCCTTCCAAGGAAGCAAAGATTGGTGCATGCCCGTGATTGCGGTTATTCCGGGCTCCCTGAGTAAAGTCCAACAACCTGCGGGCCTCCTTGGTGTAACCTTGATCGATAAGCGTGGTGAGAGCCTGTATGTAGGCTGTCGAGTGCGCAAGATACTGAGCAGATCCCGGTTGTTCCATTGGACCGGCTGCGAGCAACTCAATGTGCTTCTTGACCACCGGATCTTTATCAAATGGCTTCAAAACAGGCAATGTCTCGGTAATCATCGACAGGTATTGATCCCCTCCCATTTGGTGAGGCTGTTGCGGGACTTTTTTAAGCAGCGCTGGAACCAATTTGGCAGCATCCTTCTCCTTTGCCAGGGCCTTGAGAACGGAGGTCGCCATCATGGCATGAAAGTATCCTTGGGGCGGGGAATCATCCGCGAGGGCCTTCCGCCATTCATCAACAACACCGGGCATCCCAAGCGAAGTCTTAAGTACAAGAGCGGGCGTGATCCCTTTCCCCTGGGGGGATTGTTCTTCCAAAACTTTGATCAGTTCATTGAGGGTACCGGTTTTTGTTGCCAGATCGGATATTCTGAAGAGCTGGTTCTCCTGAATCTGACCTGGCATTCGGTTCATCAACATGTTCATCAGAACACTGCCAAGCGTTTGCTGCGCTGCCATGATACCGTATCGTGGATTCGAAGTTGTTGAGGTCAGCAGCGTGCGCATTGTGGCAGACGCCCCGTCCTTATCTCCGGTCTGTAGTTGAAGCTCAGCAAGCCGTAGAACGGTCAGCAACCCCGAGTTTAAGTCAGCCATGGATGACGGCATGCAGCGTTTGAGCAGCAGAATCGCAATGTCCTGTTTGTCGGCTTGCACACAGGCCTCGGCGAGTTGGGAAAGCATCGGCGAAAAGATAAAATTGCCTGTCAGTCGAGTGGGAAGAAACAGGCGGTTGAAGGAGTCTTCATCCATCGCAGCGAGAGTCTCTGCCAACAATTGCGCATCAGCGGGCTCAGAGGCCGTGTTTGCAAACTCCTCAATCGTCACTCCCGATTTGAACAGCAAATCAGGATCCTTGCGGATGGCTGCACTTAGGATTTTTGTGCTGATGGACTTGGACTCCGAACGATTTTGGAGCAAGCGCAAGGCATAGCCCAGGTTGCCCACCCGGTCGGGATATTCCTCCACCAATTTGAGCAGTCGTCCGCCCGCTGCAGATTTATTTCGGGACGTGTCAAGCTCTAGGAGCCGGACGGCCGCATCAAAGTCGCCGGGGTCCTTGGCCAGCCGGGTTTCCAGAGACTCCGCGAATTTGTCCAACGAATTCATGGAGGAGAGAGAGCTTATGATATTTTGCCGCAGGTTGGCGGCCTGATAATCGTCCTTTGCGGGGAGCGGTCTCTGCAAGATCCCGAATGCAATGCGTTCCGCCTCCTCGGTTTTTTTCTCGGAGACAAGCTTGGAAACTTGCTCGCGAATTTGATCGCCCCGATCCCGGCGAGAGTGCGGTCTCCGCAGACCGGTAAACTGCGGAATCTGATTGGTAGGAATGCCCAGGCTTTCCAACTCTCCCCGCAAGTTTTCACGAAGGTCAGATGCCAGCCGATTGCGAACAAGTTTTTGACCGAGGTCTTTCGCTTCCTCAATATTTCCGGTGGCACGAAGCAGCCGGATTTTTCTGAGGCTGCGGATGTCGGGCGTTTCAGTTTTCTGGAGTTCTGCCTCCTCAATCAAAGCGAGTGCTTTGTCGGGGTTTTTGTTGCTCTCATACATCTCAAAAAGGAGGGCAGCCGCGCGCGGAGTCGGTGACGTCTCATGGATTTTTTCCACGGCGGATATGGCTTCTTCTCGTTTGCCCGCAAACCAATCACAATAAGCCAAGCCCACCGAAAAAGGATCAAGGACTCCCGGCGTCACCCTTTTAGCAAACCATGCGCGGATTTTTTCAGCTTCTGGAGCGGCTGATGCCATGGGGAAGATGCCACGGAAAACCATGGCGGGGAATTCGGAATCTCCCATCGCAATGTCCGATGTTTCTTGGGCCAGAACATTGGGCATCCGTCCTCCGCGGTAGTGTCTTCCAACAAAAGGCATCATGCCTGGAATGGTTTGGGAAGCGGTTGCTAGGAGAATTTTTTTGAAGGCTTCGCTACTGTCCTCGGTGTCCTCGAAAATGTCTTTCTGGACAAGCGAGATTTCGATTTGCTGAATCTGGCTTTCCAAAAATCCTGCGGGCATGGTGGAGGTTTTGTTGGCATCCGTCGTTGCCTTCACTTCATCCAATATTTTGCGGGCAAGCTGGTAGTCTTCGGCTTCCCGTGCGAGCAAGACCAGTTGGAGTTTCAGGTGTGGGGCTTGCTCGATTCCGGGATGCGCCATCAGCGTGTGAAGCGCTTCTTTAAGTTTTTCCTTCTTTTGCACTGGGGTTGTGTCTGTGGCCGTTCGGATTGTGGTCAGTTGGGAAAACTCCCGCTGCAGGGCATAAGCAGGATCTGCTTTCGCCACGCGTTCTTGGATAATTTTTAGATCCGGATTCTCAGTCTGAGGAGTCGTGAAGGGTGTGGAGAGGAACAAGCGATCGGTTTCGAGATCGGCTTCTTCTTTCGTGGCCTGGGCTGCAAGCAGTTCCAGCAAATGTTCCTGATTGCCAATCAGGCTATTGAGGGCAACGAGCGAGGACACGGGGAGGCCGGACTTTTCGAAGAGGTCCTTGGATTTTTTGGTGAAGTCTGCTTCGGTGCCTTGTGCTCGCGAGAGCTGAAGCAACATCAGGAAGGCTTTGACGAGGGCTCGCTGGTCTGGGGAAGCCTGCGAGGTGGCTTGGGGCATGCCGGGATGAAAAAATCGCATTCGCGAACCGAACCCCCTGCGGTTTGGCTGAAACAACATCTGCATCGCGTTTTGAACTTCTCCCGCGAGTTGCTGGAGGACTTGGACACGGGCCATCCCTGAGTAAACGTTGTGGTGGAAGGGGTTCACTGGCGGCTGAGCGGTGATGGCCTCCACGGCTGCTGAAAATTCAACCGCACCAACCATGCTCCATAGCACCCCTTCCGCCATTTCGAAGTTCAGGGTGGCAAGATGCTGGTTGGCAATTTCCATGAGGAACTGGGGGTCATCGGATTTTGCGGCGGCAAGTTGGGCAATGATCTCATCCGACTCCACCGTGAATCCCGCCTGACGAAGGGCCGTCAGCGCCGCTCCCCAAGCTGAGGGGTCTTTCAATATTTCTTCTCTGAATTTCTGAATTTCAGCCAAGCCTTGCTCGGGCTCGCCGCCATTAAGAAGCCTCTGGATCAAGGCCGCCCGATTTTCAGCGCTGGGTTGGATTTCGGCCAGTCGGGCTGCCAGTCGAAGGGCCTCATCTTGGTCCCCTCCCCGCTCGGCAAGATCCAGCAACTTCGAGACGGCCGCCGGATCATCCGGGTTGCGGCCAAGGGTTTTTGCCAACTCCTCGCGGGCGCTCAGATAGTCGTCTTGCATGATAAAAATCTCGGCCAGATAGGCTCCGTATCGGGAACCACCCTCCTCGGTGGCCTGCTTC
>JBGTLQ010000064.1:0-9775 GCA_041744075.1 Terrimicrobiaceae bacterium | reverse complement strand
CTTCCATCGGATACTGAAACGCCAAAAATAACCCAGCCCGTGAGCGCTCGTCCGGGTCCATGTCCATGATGCTGCTTTCGTCCATGGTCACGTCACCATCAGTGACGTTATAAGCAGGGTGACCAGCCATGACCTTCGCCAGGGTGCTTTTGCCGGATCCGTTTTTTCCCATGATGGCATGAACTTCGCCTTTAGGGATTTCAAGATTCAGGCCTCGGAGGATTTCGGTTTCGCCAATCGTGGCGTGCAGATTATCGATTTTTAGGGACATAAATTTTACGTGTTACAGTCATTGCAAAGACCGCGAAGGGTGACCTCGGCGCGCAGCAGGGTGAATCCTTTGGGCAATTCCCATGTTCGATTTACGCTTTGGCCCTCCGCCAAGTTCACATCAAAAACTTTTGAGCACCGATCACACACAAAATGACCATGCTCCTCCAAATTTGGGCAATACCGCGTGGCCTCACGCTCCACATTCACTTGCTTCGCCAACCCGCAGTCCACCAATGTTTCCAAACAGTTGTAAACCGTTGCCAACGAGATTGTTGACATCTTCTGCTTGGCGCGAATAAAAACTTCCGTCGCTGTCGGATGATCCCGCTCCGATAACAAAACATCATAAACTTCCCGCCGCTGAGGAGTCAACCGATGGCCACTATGACCCATCGTCTCCTCATAGCCGACGTGTTGTTCGTTGCTCTCTGACATTGAGACACAATCGCAGTAATTCATTTATCTATCAAGAATTATTCTAAATAAAAGCGGCAGCTGGAAAGTTGAGAACACCAATGCACTGAATCGATGAGCTTTGTACACAAATCTTTTGCAAATATTATTTGAAAAAGATTTCTGTGCCCGTTTTTCGGTGGCTGACGAAGTTAATTGTGAGGCCACTTGTGCTTCATCATTAAAAAAACCAAAAAATATTATGAAACTCATCCGAAATCTTCTCACGCTGACCTGTGTGCTTTCCGTGTTACCGCATGGCAAGCTTCTGGCGGCCAGTCACAGCGACGCTGCTCTTATCAAGCAGGACCCGCAGGCCAATCTCACTGACGTCTATTCCTTTATCGGGCCAGATGGCAGTGGAGGCAAAGTTCTCAATGTTGTTGTCCACGTCCGACCGTTCTCTGAGCCTGGCGATGGATTGATTTACGAGCGTTTTGCTGATGACGCGCTGTATAGTATTCATATCGCAAACCCGACATCGGGTGAGACGCTGATGACGTATAACTTCAGTTTCTCGAGCGTGAGCGAGGGACTCAAAAACCCTGCCACCATTCTGCAATACGGATTGGGGACGACCTTGGGGAGCATTGAGACAATCGGTGACGGCTCTCAAAACTATGTGCAAACCTATGGTGTTGAACTTGAACGCGAAGTCGGAAAGCCCAAGAAGGAAACGCTTTCTACCATGTCGCTGATTGTGCCACCACCAAATGTGGGGATGAACGTTACTCCCCACTACAACGATGAGGATGGAGTTGCTGTTTCTGGTGCCACATCAGATGCAGAACTCGATACCTATACCAGTCAGGGAATTTATTCTCTTCCCCGAGGATACCGCGTTTTTGCGGGTCCACGAGAAGACGGGTTTTACGCTGACACCCCAGCGATCTTTGATCTGCTTGATGCTCGTTTTCTCGATAACAACGGGACATTGGCCGATGGGTTGGGCCAAGACGGTGGAGGAGTTGACGGTTTCAAAGGATACAACGTCCTCGCTTATGGAATACAAATTCCTCTCGCGGAGCTCCAAAGCATCGACGGGTTCCCAACAGTGGGGGTTTATGCCTCGGTGAGTCGTCGCAACCGTAAGTTCGACGGCAAAGGGGTGCCCAAACAAAGCGGGAAATGGCGTCAAGTCAACCGAATGGGGAATCCTCTCTTTAACGAACTTCTCGTTGCCTCTGTTGACAAGGATCTCTACAATCGCACCCGTCCAGATGTTGATGCTGAGCTCTTTGCCAAGTATGCTCTGACCAGTGAAGTTGCGGTGTTGGTTAACGCCGTCTATGGCACAGACTTCGTCACAACAAATCGTACAGATCTTCAAGGGATTTTTATTCCCGATGTCTTGCGAGTGGACACTTCGACCGAGCCAGTTCGTCTCGACGGGCAGGACGGTTTTAGCCGACTGAGCTTCCTTGGCGGCGATAACACACAGTCTGGAGCACCCAGCGGTTGGCCCAATGGTCGCCGCTTTGGGGATGATGTGGTGGATATTGCCCTCACGGCCATTGCCAACGGTCCCGCCTTCGCGGCACCCCTCACGCCCGTTGGTGACAACGTGACCAGCAATGATCAGACGTTCCATCTTGTATTCCCCTATTCGGCCACCCCACACGCCGGACCTACAAACCGCAAGGATCCCTGACTTGCATTAAGGACACCGCCGGGATAGTTCACTTAACTGTCCCGGCGGTTTTCCTCTTATGATCACACGTTATTTCTTTTTATTTGTTTTTATTGGAGTCTCGCCCATCACATTTGCGCATGACCTTTGGTTCGAACTTTCCTCCTACGATCCTGAACCGAGCCAAAAGATTAGCGTGAACCTTTTGTCGGGTCATGCCTTTCATGGGGAGTCGATTCCCCGCAGGTCGACGGACCTGCCCGAATTTGTCATTTCAGATGCCATCGGTATACGTCAGATTCCTGGTTTGAGTGGTCAGAAGCCTGCTGGCATCTACACAGCCCCCTCAGGGCCGCATGTTTTGGGCTTCATCTCCCAACCTAGGAATATCACTCTCACTCCAGAAAAGTTTAACCAGCATCTTCGTGAGATTGGCGGCGCGATTGAAAAACAGCCCACCAATCCCGTTGTTGAAAAATACACCAAATTCGTCAAGGCCTTCGTTGGCGGTTCAGGATCAGAAAAGCTGGCGCCGCTTGGCCACCCCTTGGAATTTGTCGAATTGTCAGATCCTTTTGCAGGTGATACGAGGAGTGCGCTTTCCGGACTGTTGCTCCAGGACAAAAAACCTGTCTCGGATGTTCTCATCCGTGCTTTCTGCGACGACGGCACAACTGCTGACACCACAACCAATTCCGAGGGCCGATTTTCCATTCCCCTTCACGAGGCTGGTCGGTGGGTTCTTGTGGCTGTTACCATCCGTCCCGGCAGTTTGCCTAACCACTACGAAAGCCTCTGGGCAAGCCTGACCTTTTCTTTGCCACCGGGCAAACAGACTTCTGAAAACCCTTGAAAGCTTTCGCGGAATTCCCGGCCTCCGCCGGATCAACTTGGCCCCATGCAGATCTCACCTCTCACTCACCCACAGCAGACAATTATGCTTGCATCAATCGGGCTGGCAGAGGACTTCTTCATCGGAAAACAATTGTCCTTCCCACCACGCATGTCAGAACCCGAAATTGGCCTTGATGACCTCCTGCGCGAGGTTGCCACCGGGAACCGTCATGCCTTCGAGCGGGTTTACGATGTTCTTTCTCCCACGCTCTACGCCTTGGCGCTCCGTATGCTGGCTCGAGTGGAAGACGCTGAAGATCTCGTTCAGGAAGTGTTTGTGAAAATTTGGAGTGATGCCTCTGCTTACGATCCTTCGCGAGGCACCGGGTATGCGTGGGCCAGCACGATTCTCCGCCACCGTGCGATTGATCGAATCCGGTCGCGTGGACGAAGAGAGCGCCTCCACGATGAAGCCGGCAAGGAGCCTACCACGGCGAAATCCAATCCCCAGAGCCCTGCCACGGCCGCAGCCTCGTCGGAGTCCGCAGCCATCCTTAGGGAGAAGCTCGAAACCCTGGCTCCAGAAGTGCGTGCGACTTTGGAGCTTGCGTATTACTCGGGACTTTCTCAAACAGAAATCGCCGAGGAACTGAAAATTCCGATCACAACGGTGAAAAGCCATGCGCGGCGGGCCATGCTGGTTCTTCGCCAAAACCTTTTGAGTTTCCAATGAACACCGAGCGCCTCGAAGAACTCGCTGCCTTGCACGCTCTCGACTTGCTCGAGGGCGCAGAATTGGCGGAATTCGATGCCCTGATTGCGTCTGACCCGGCAGCTGCTGCGCTTGCGATTGAGTGCTCTCAAGCTCTCACCGGCCTGGGCCTTTCTTTGCCTGCCATCGAACCGCCGACGCGCCTGCGTCGTGAAGTGATGGAAGCAACTCGGCCTGCCACGGTCGCCTCGACCTCATGGTATCGGGAAGTCCTCCCCTGGGCCATGGCAGCCAGCTTCGCACTGGCCGCCCTGCTCCTCTGGAGCCAAGGTCAACAAAGCCACCAACATTTCATCGCTGCTGCCCTCGAGTTGGAGACTCTCAAAAACCAAATCACCGAAATCACCAGCCAAAGGGACCACCTAGTCGCCGAACTCCAACAGGCCACAGGACAGCGCGAAGAAATGAGAGTGCGTCTCGAAAAACTTGAGAGTGACCGCCGCTCCCTTCAACTTCAAGTGGCTGCCTTGCAAAACCGCGATCCGCTCGATGGCCTGCGTGTGGTGAGGCTTACCGCGCAGACGGATGTCTGGAAAGGCACCGACCTCGCCGCCGTGTGGGATCCCAATCGGCGAGAAGGTCGGTTGGATCTTGTGGGCCTTGCGAATGCCTCGCCCGGGAAGGACTACCAACTCTGGATCATCTCTCCGGACGCCTCCCAGCCCATAAGTGCGGGTGTGCTTGTCACCGCAGACGGCCACGGCTCCCAGAATTTCCAACTCGATCAGCAGGTCAAAGTCGCGGCCCTTGCCGTATCCCTCGAACCCAAGGGCGGGTCTCCATCTCCCAGCGGCCCCGTCATCCTCGTCGGTGCAATGAATTGAGTCTGCTTTTGGCATGGTGTGTGGGTATTTGCCGAGGCAGCGAAAGATTGCGTTTATTAATGCCTTCGAGACGTGGCGCTTGACAAAGCCGGGGGCTATCATAGTTTGATCTCGCCCCGTCGGTTCATCACACCCCCATCATCATGACCCACAAACCACTTGAGCGTTTTCAGCGTGGTAAGGTCACAGCATTGATTCGTGCAACTGGTGCGCTCTTTGTGGCGGCAGGTGTTTTTGGCCTTCCTTGCAAGGTGTCAGCGACCGTTGACTTGAATGGCAATGGGTTTGGGGATGTGTGGGAAGAGAAATATGATGTAGCGGGGCTGGCACCTGATGGAGATGAGGACGGGGATGGGGTGACAAATGCGGACGAAAGCCGGGCTGGCACGGATCCCCGGGATTCTCGCTCATCCTTAGTGATTTCGGAGATGACGGTTGCTGGGGGGATTGTGACCATGCGTTGGCGCACTCAGCCTGGGAAATCCTACCGGGTTTTTGCGGCAACTAACTTGGCCTTGGCGGATTGGGAACCGGTCAGTGTCTCGCGAACGGCGGAAGGTGAGTCCATGGAGGAGGTCCTCAGTGAGTTGTCTTTAGGAGATGGAGGTCGATTTTTTCGCGTGGTGGTGACCGATGTTGACAGCGACGGTGATGGCATACCGGATTGGGATGAGAGGCAACTTCCGGGATTTGATCCCATGGTCGCTCAAAGTGCGCAGGTCGGAGTTGATGACCTTGAAACATTGACGGCCCTCCTCGCCGGTTCTTCCAATACCTTGACCGTTTCCGCGCCAATCCCGCTCGCCATCGAGAAGGAGGGTGTTGACGGAAAATTCCGCATCTCTCGCGGTGGGGGGCTGAAGGCTTTGGTGATTCATTTCTCGCTGACGGGAAGCACGAATGAGCAGAAGGGTTCAGCGTCTCCATCTGATTATGAACTGCGCGATGAGGGCGGAGCACTTATGACGAGTCCCGTGTCATTTCCGTTTGGGGTGGCTTTTGTGGATGTGTTTGTCCGTCCAGTTCTGGATTCCATCACTGAGACCCCTGAAGTTTTGACTCTTTCACTTGAGGCTCACGAGCCCTATCAGATTGGCGATGCCGCGAGCGCTGAAGTGACGATTAGCGATGCCACCAATGACGCAGAAAACGAGCGATTGTTTGTGGCCTACCTTGTGCCAACAAGCGGGAGTTCCGCGACCGGGCTTGCAACTGTGCGGTTGCAGGGGGACAACGCGTCCGGCACGGTGAGTTTGAATTTTAGTGGGCTCACAAGTCCTCAGACAACGGCTATTTTGGAACTTGGGAATGGGGGAGCGGGGGCATATGTCAAAGGTCTGCCCGGCGGCCAGGTGGCTAATAATAACTGGGTCGTCAAAGCCGCAGGCTTTCTCACGACCGACCAAGAAATGGTGGATGCGTTGTTTTCAGGAAATGTCTCAGCGGTGGTAAACACAAACAATTTTTTAGAAGGCGAAATTCGTGGCAATTTTGTGCTCTCAACAGGAACCACCGAGCCGCCTATCCCCGAGGAACCACCCGGCTTTGAGACGCTGACTGGGGAAGCTTTGGAGCGCGATGTGACAAGGTTTCTGACGCAAGCCACCTTTGGTCCGAAAGAGTCAGAAATTGATGCCCTTGTGGCGTTGATCGAAGACGATCACGCAGGAGACCGCATTGCCGGCTACCGGGCATGGATTCAGAACCAATTTGCTCTGGATCAGACATCACTTGAAGCCTACACGCGGGCCGCGGACACGCAGGAATTTTTTCTCCGTGGCAGCGATCCAGTGAACTATGCAACCCAAACCGGTGGCTCCCCTGGACCCTCAAACCGACGCAGAGGTTGGTGGACGGTTTCTGCCGCAGCACATGATCAGCTCCGTCAGCGGGTGGCATTTGCTCTCAGCCAAATCTTTGTGGTTTCCGAAAAAACCACGGAGATCAATACCCGTCATTATGCCCTTGCAAATTATTACGATCAACTTGGAGCGCACGCCACGGGGAATTTTCGCGACCTTCTGGAGTTTGTAAGCAAGAGCCCGATGATGGGATTTTACCTTAGTCATTTGAAGAATCAAAAGGCTATCTATCATCCGACAACTGGGGATGTGATCGTGAGTCCTGACGAGAACTACGCGCGGGAAATCATGCAGTTATTTTCGATAGGTTTGGTGGCGCTGCATCCTGATGGAAGCCTAAAACTTGATGCCGACGGGCTCCCCATTGCCACTTACACAAATGATGACATCACCAACCTAGCAAGGGTGTTCACAGGGTGGAGTTTCAGCAGGCGTCACGGGAGCAAGGCGGCCAATTTTCCAGAAGAGGAGAATACCAATTTTAACCAGTCCAACGGCCCGGTCTATTTCCAAGCGTCATGGTTGAACCCTATGAAGAATTTTTCGGCCTACCATGACACCGGAGCGAAGACCGTCCTTGGTCAGCCAATTCCTGCGGGATTGGAGGGGCAAGCTGATTTGGATGCGGCTCATGACATCCTCTTCAATCATGAAAATGTGGGCCCCTTCATCAGCCGCTTGTTGATTCAGAGGTTTGTCACATCCACACCAAGTTCAGGATATTTGTATCGTGTGGCTCAGACTTTTGAAAATGATGGCACGGGCATTCGCGGTAACTTGGCTGCCGTGGTGGAGGCAATCCTGCTGGATCCCGAGGCACGCAATCTTTCCGTAGCCGACTATGTGGGATTCGGAAAACAGAAGGAGCCAATTGTCCGTTACATGCAATTGCTAAGGGCCTTTGATGCAGCCTCCCAACTTCCGCTGTCTGACCTTTCTGCCCACGGATTACCAGCGGCGCAGTTTGATAATTTTCCAGCAGGTGCCACACGGCTCCGATACACAAACACCGATTCGGCCATCGGCCAAACGCCCCAAGCGTCTCCCACGGTGTTTAATTGGTATCAATCAGGATACAGCCCCGGTGGAGCCATCACGGAAGCCGGCCTTGTTGCGCCGGAAATGCAACTCACCAATGAAACCCAAGTTGTGGTTTCCATCAATTTCAGTAGAACGCTCCTGAACACAACGACTGGGCAGACGGGAACCACGTTTATTGGAGCCTCCATAACCATGGATGATGTGCGAGTGGACCGAGTGCCATGGGAAAGCCTCTACACGTCGGAGATTGCCGCTGGCAAAACCCCAACCCAAGCCATCACTGTGATTGTGGACCGCCTTGATTCGCTGCTCATGGCCGGACGCCTGAAAGCCAAATACGGTGTTGCCCCACTTCCGAATCCACGCTCGAGTATTATCGATGCGGCAGTTCGAACATCAACGATATCAACAACCGATCGAATTATCAACGTCCTTTACCTGATGAGCAGCTGCCCGGAATTCCTGCATCAGAAATAACCCCATGAAAAAATCCAACGACCGCGAGCTATTTATGAACCGACGGGCCTTTCTCCGTCAGTCCTCCTGCGCGGCCCTCGGCATCACCGGCATCGTTAACACGCTGGCTCATTTGACCCTGACGCGAGCCGCCCTCGCTCAGGTCACACCTCCTACGGATTACAAGGCATTGGTTGTGCTGTTTCTGTATGGCGGAAATGACTCGAACAACATGCTCATTCCACGAATGGCGCACCCGGGTTATGCCGATTATAAAAACCACCGTGGGGTGTTGGCGATTTTGGATGAAAATGATCCGGCGTATCAACCGGCTCGCGCGGCGTCATTGGCGCTTCCCGGTGACGGGGCAGGTCTTGGCGTTCACCCCGGACTCAACCCGCTGGTGAACCTTTTCGGCAATGGCGAACTGGCCTTTGTGGCGAATGTGGGGACTCTGGCGTATCCGATCACGCGAGATCAATACATGGCGAAAACCGTGCCTGTTCCCATCCAACTTTTTTCGCATTCCGATCAACAGATCGAGTGGCAAAGTTCCGTGGCGGACAAACCATTTCAATCCGGTTGGGGAGGGCGTGTTGCGGACCTGCTGAAACAGGAAGGACTTGCGGGAGACAAGGTTTCGCTTTCCATCACGCTCTCAGGAATTAATAGCCTTCAAGTGGGATCCGATGTGGTGCAATACAGTGTGAGTCCGTCGGGTGCGGTCAGTCTTGGTGGGTTTGGCACGAATTACGCGAGCGCCAAAAATGCGGATGGATCCTACCGGAACAATGCCACAGGAGATCGGCTGCGTGCCTTTGATGAGATCACAGCCTACACGCATCAACACCTCTTGGAGGAGGGGTATAATTCGGTTGTTCGCCGGGCACGCGCAAGTGAGGGAATTGTCGGTGCGGCCTTCACCGAGGCCAGCCAATCCGGCGTTAATCTTGATGCGATTTTTTCAGGTGCAACAACCTCCCTCGGAAACCAGCTCAAAACGATCGCCCGACTCATTGCAGGACGAAGCAGCCTCGACAATCGGCGGCAAATCTTTTTCTGCAGTGTGGGCGGGTATGACACGCATTCCGACCAACTCAACTCCCATGCCAATCTCATGACCGAGTTGGGAGGCTCGCTGAAGGCCTTCTCGGATGCGATGGTTGCCCTTGGCGTGAATGACAAGGTGCTCACCATTTCCCATTCGGATTTTACGCGAACCTTCACGCCCAACGGCACGGATCTTCTCACTGCGGGTTCCGATCATGGATGGGGAGGGCATCACATTGTCATGGGGGGACCGGTGCTGGGTGGAAAAATCTATGGGTCGTTTCCGAGCCTGAAAGTGGGGCTCGATATGGATGCTGGCACAAGCAACCGCGGGCGGTGGATACCGACATCCTCGGTGGACCAGTACGCCGCCGTGGCCGCCCGCTGGCTAGGCGTGGAAAGCAGCGCCTTGGGGGCGATCTTCCCAAATTTAGGACGCTTTGATGATCCCCTCGGAGGATCTGCAAACTTGGGATATGTGAGTCTTTGAACCCTCGGATTCCAGCCCTTGTTGTGCTTCTCGCGCTGGCGGGAGTCGTGTTTTTATTTGTGGGACCACGAGGGGAACACCCCGCCACAA
>JBGTLQ010000063.1:0-4132 GCA_041744075.1 Terrimicrobiaceae bacterium | reverse complement strand
GAGCCTTACAAAAAAACTTGCTGCCGGATCGAAATCCGGCAGCAAGTGACATCAATCGGAAATATGAGGCGGAAAAATCAATATTTCACGCTGCAACCGTAGGGCTTGGTTGTGGTGACGGTGACGGGCTTGCCGTCAGCGATTTCTTTCAGGGCCGCAGTGACGTGATTCACAGCTCCTTCGATATCGGCAGAGCTGGCCGATGGTTTGTCATCAATGGCACCCTTGTAAACAAGCAGCCCCTCACTATCGACGATGAAGATTTCAGGCGTTGTTTTGGCATCATAGGCTTTACCAACCGTTCCGTCCTCATCGAGCAGGTAGGCCGTTGCTTTGGAATCGACGGCTTTGAATTTTGCCGCAGCATCTTCAGCACTCATATGTCCCTGTTTGTCGGGAGCTGACGAGCAAATGGAGAGCCAGACGGCACCGTTACCCACCGCTTCCCCTTGAATTTTTTGCATGTTGCCAGGCTCATAATGTTTTTTCACAAAGGGACACCCATGGTTGACCCATTCGAGAACCACCACCTTGCCTTTGAAGTCGGCAAGACTATGCTCATTTCCTGACGCATCCTTCAATGTGAAGGCTGGGGCAGGTTTTCCAATTTCGGGACTTGCAACGGCAACGGAGGCAATTGCGGCAGATAGGGCGAGGAATGCTAGTTTTTTCATAACGATCCCAACATACCCAGCGATCCCCTCTGCGCAACTCGCAGACCAAAAAATTTGGACCGAAAGTTCTTATGATCCCCTCACCTGCAACAATTCTGCCACTATGCTGATGGCGATTTCCTCGGGGGTATCCTTGCCGAGGGGAAGGCCAATGGGGCAACGGAATAACAGGCCATCAGCCACTCCGGACTCCCGCAATTCTTTGCGAAGCACGGCCGCTTTGGACTGGCTGCCGATGACCCCAAGATAGGGGAAGGTTCGGCTGAGAAGACATCTTTCCAAAATCGGCTTGTCCGTGCGGTGCCCTTGCGTCATCAGCACCACAAAAGCCCCGTCAGGCAAACCTGCCACGGCATCTTCCAAGGGAGAGCAGATGCGCTGATGGATGTTTGGTGAGGTTGGAAGCAAGGCAAGATACTCCGGTCGGTCATCATAAACGGTGACCACGCACTCCAAGGAACTCAGCACACGGCATAACGCTTGGGAGACGTGACCGGCACCAAAAATGACAATCCGCCAAGTCTGATGGTGGAACACCTCAAAAAGAAATCCCACCACGCCACCGCAGGTCATTCCAATATCCTTCTGCAAGTTCCACTCAAGAAGAGTGCACGGCGGCGCATCTGGTGAATCCAGAAGTCTCAGAGCTTGTGCAGTCGCTGCGGCCTCAACCTTTCCGCCTCCGACCGTTCCCATAAAATTTCCCTTTTGCGTCACCAGCAGTTTCGCGCCGACCTCTTGGGGAACACTCCCTCGTGCGCTGACAAGCGTCACACAAACAAAAGATGTCCTCTCCCTCGAGAAGTCGGCCATGGCCTGGGTGATTTCCACACATTGTTTCACGTCATTATCCAACCAAGTTTTAGGTCTCTGCGCCATCGGCAATTTGGGACCGTAACAACTCCGTGTTGAAATTTGGTGGACGCGGACGATGGTTCCCCCATGTCATTAGGTTCTGGGGATTCGTCGCATCAGCTTGCCTCTTTCAAACCATCCCCGGAGCCTCCCTTGGGGCGACCTATCCTGCGCATGCGGTGGGAAAAGCTCCTGTTTCTGCACTGGCCATGGAGCACGAAGGATCTTCAGGACCGGTTGCCTGAAGGGCTTGTGGTTGAGGAATTTGACGGCAGGGCGTGGTTGGGGATTGTTCCTTTCCTGATGAGAGATGTTCACCCGAACGGGCTGTTTTCGGTGCCTTGGTTGTCAAACTTTGAGGAGCTTAATGTCAGAACTTATGTGAGATCAAAATCAGGACTTCCAGGGGTCTGGTTTTTCTCGTTGGCCTGCAATCAACCCCTCGCTGTGGAAATCGCCAGGCGAGGATTTCATTTGAATTATGTGCACGCCAAAATCTCCATCCACATGGGCGATAGCATTGGTTATGAATGTAAACGCGAAGGACACCCCCCCTGCATTTTCGAATATCCCCTTTCAGCCAAGCAGCCTGCCCCGGCCTCTCCGGGAACATTGGAGCACTTTCTTGTGGAGCGTTATGTGCTTTTTTCAACAGACCACGCAGGAAGGCTCCACGCAGGACGCGTGACGCATTCCCCCTATCGGGTTGAACCTGTGGACAGCTGCCAATGGTCGTTTCTGCCGGCAGTGGCTGACGGATTTGCTGACCCGAAATGCCCGCCGGATCATGCCATGATTGCGTGTGACGTGGATGTGCGAGCGTGGCCGATTCGGCGTTTGATTTCTTCTCATTAAGAGTGGACTGGCGAATGAGTGGGTTTTCAGCCATAGATTTTCCATGCAAATCTTCGACTCTCCCGGGTTCACCGAAATTTTCCTGATGGGCCCCCAAGGTTCTTTGCAATGAAGATCGGTTTGATTCGAAGAGGATTCTCATCCACCGGCGGAGCGGAAGCCTATCTTTTGCGATTGGCAGAGGGATTGGCGACGTCTGGGCATGCCCCCATTTTGGTAACTTCCGGGGACTGGCCCTCCTCGGCTTGGAAGCACGGAGAAATGATCCGTCTGCCTGGAGGGACTCCCACTGAATTTGCGAGGGCCTTTCTGAAAACAAAAAACCGATTTGATGTCAGTCTCAGTTTGGAACGCACACCCGGTTGTGATGTTTTTCGGGCAGGAGATGGAGTTCATGCGGCTTGGTTGAAACGTCGGGCTGCCTACGAACCCGCCTGGAAAGTGTTTCTACGACGGTGGAATCCCAAACATGGTGCCCTCACAATTCTGGAACGCAAAGTTTTCGAAAGCTCAAAATTTATCATTGCCAACTCAAGAATGGTTGCCAACGAAATCACCGAGTGGTTTGGCGTGCCAACAGACAGAATCCATGTGATCCCCAATGGGATTGGACAGTCGCTCCCGCTGGTAAACAAAACGGACGCCCGGGAGGCCCTTGGTATTGCACCCAACACCTTCTGCGCGCTTTTTGTGGGCACGGGTTGGGATCGCAAAGGCCTTGATCTGGCTGTCAAAGCGATGGATTCGCTGCCAGGCGATGCCATGCTCCTGATTGCCGGTCGTGGCAACCAGGCTGCCTTCCAAGGAAAATGCACAAAGTTCCTTGGCCCCACCAAAAATCTTCCAGCGATCTTTGCCGCGGCGGACGTTTTTGTTCTCCCGACCTATTACGACCCCTTCTCGAATGCGTGTCTTGAAGCCTTGGCAGCGGGATTGCCCGTGGTCACCACCACAGCCAATGGTTGCTCGGAGATCATTAAAGAAGGAAAGCATGGAAGTGCGGTCGCCCCGGGCCAGATCTCAGACCTCGCGGCGGCTCTCCAATTTTGGAGATCGGCGAACCGTGAAAAGATCGCCGCAGACTGCAGGGACCTGGCAACTGAATATTCTCTGGAAAGAAATACCGCCGCGACGATCAAAGTGCTTTTGGAAGTTGGGAAAAGGAATGTTAAAACCCGTTAAGAGGAAGCGACAGAAAGCTTTCAAGCCTGGCTCATCACCAAGAACCTGACGTCCGAGCAGGCCAGTTATTTGGCTCTGCTAAAAAATCGCGGAGTGGCCAGAGGCCGGATCGACATGGGCGACCTTTTCCAGCAACCCCTCTCGGTTCTTGGGGCTGCGAATCTTGGCATCGAACTCTTCGGAGAATCCGGCCTTCGCTCGGTGATCGAGGAGATGAACGAATCCCTTTTCCCGGCCGCCCGCCGATCCGCATAGACATGCCGAATCCCATGAGCGCACCAAGCGAGCAGTCGCCATGAGCATCTATATCATCCGGGCTTTCGTGCAAATGCGGGGTATCGTTCCATTGCTCAGAACTTCCAGCCCAGGTTGAGGCTGACGATATTTCCGAGGTAATCCTGGCGTCCGAAGTCGATGTTCCAATAGGCCGAGGCATACCAACTTTCTCCGAACTGGGCCGTCAAACCGGCCCCTGCGAAGACGCTGTCCCGCGCGGGCGTGCTGGTCAGATAATCGAAGCCGGGTCCATTGCCGCCATCCAGGGCGGCACCGATCACGCGGGGGTT
>JBGTLQ010000062.1:0-2994 GCA_041744075.1 Terrimicrobiaceae bacterium | reverse complement strand
TCTTCAAGCAAACTTGGGAGATCGCTGCGGACCACTCACCCGAACCGGCAAGCCGGTTCTCGCATCTTCTCCCCGGCCGTCCCATTGGACGGCGCACCATTTCTTTAATCAGTGGTTCCACCTTCCAACCCAACCCCGGCTCCGCCGGCATGACCATTATTTTGTTCAATTTGGAGCCTCACCCAATACCGGCATTTTGCGGCAGGATCCTTCACAGACGGGTAGAAGGGGTATTGCACCGCGACAGCGAAAAAAACTCCCCGCCCATTTGTCGATTTTTGGCCTGTTCGTCGGGTTTTTAAGCGGGCTCGTCGATTCGTTAGAGATTTTTTTTTAGAATCACGCAACGTTTCCGCAACTTATTAAAACACGACTCCTCCTAGCCCTCCTCCTTCTCACGCCGGTTCTCGCATTTGGTCATGGCTCCATGGCGAATCCCATTAGCCGGGTTTATCAAGTTTTTCTGGAAAATCCGCAGACCCCAAAAAGTGCGGCAGCAAAAGCCGCGGTCGCCACGGCGGGAACGCAGGCGTTTTACGATTGGCATGAGGTGAACCGTTTGACGCCAAACCACAACTATCGGGAATTGATCCCTGACGGACAGCTGCCCGGTGTGGGGCGAGCCAAGTATGGGGGATTAAATCATGCGAGAGTGGACTGGCCGGCGACCAAGGTGCAAGCCGGGCGGTATGATTGTGTGTTTGCCGCGCCGACTCCGCACGAGCCCAGTTATTTTGAGTTCTATATTACCAAAGCGAATTATGACCCTACCCAGCCTCTCAAGTGGTCGGACTTGGAAGAGTTGACCGTGTTGGAGCCTCCCGTCCTGGATGGTTCGAACTATCGATTCTGCGTGGATTTCCCAGCACGCACGGGGCGGCACATCATGTATGTGATATGGCAGAGGATTGACCCAGCCGGGGAATCGTTTTTTTCCACGAGTGACATTGAATTTGCTGGTTTTAACTACGATCCCGCCCTGGCCATTCCCACACCTCCCGCGCCCCTGAAGGCCTCGATTGAGGGCGGATGCGGCACCGGCTGCACCTGTGTGAACCCATCACCATCCCCCCAGCCTAATCCTTCACCCAACCCTTCACCAACTCCTGCCCCAACGCCGGTTGTTGTTCCTCCATCGACTCCAGTGCCAGGCTCTGGCGACATGCGTTATGAGAACGACACCGTGATTGTCACTTTCAAAGTCACGAATGACTGGCAAAGCGGATTTCAAGGGGACTTCATCATTGAAAACAAAACCAACACGATCCTTAGAGATTGGAAATTGTCCTTTGACTTTAACCGTGAACCCTCAGGGCCTTGGAGTGCTCGCTTGGTTTCCAAAGTTGGAGATCGCTACACATTTGATGGGGCTCCTTTCCATTGGAACAAGGACATTCCAGCGCGGGGCAAGGTCTCTTTCGGGTTTATTGGAAACCCTGGTAATGTGAATCAGCCACCCACGGATGTTCAGTTCACACCCTCTGTTGGCGGGGCTCCTGTGCCAACGCCTGTGCCTACGCCTGTGCCAACGCCTGTGCCGACGCCTGTGCCGACGCCTGTGCCTGGTTCTCCCAACTCTGTTGTGGATCTTGGCAATGTGCTTGTGACCTTCAAGGTGAGCAGTGACTGGGGAAGTGGGTTTGAGAGTTTGGTTGTGATTGAGAATAAAACCTCGTCCATTATTCGGGACTGGAAACTCTCCTTGCAGCTTGATCGCTTGATTCCAACAATTTGGAGTGCTCGTGTGGTTTCCAAAGTGGGTAACCAATACACCTTCGATGCCAAGTCCTTCGCGTGGAACAAGGACATCCCAGCCAAAGGAAAAGTGTCGTTCGGGTTTATTGGGGCTCAGGGAAACCTGAAGACCCCACCATCAGGGATCGCATTCCAGCCAGCTGGCGTGGGTGGGCCCGTGCCAACTCCCACCCCGGTCGCCACGCCAACGCCCACTCCCGTGGCAACACCCGTGCCGACGCCATTACCAACCCCCATTCCCACACCGACTCCGGGGCCTGGAAGCGCGGCATTCAATTATGGAGAGGCTCTTCAGAAGTCGCTTTATTTTTACGACTGTCAGCGTTCCGGTCGCCTCCCTGCCAACAACCGTGTGGCTTGGCGGGGAGACTCGGCCTTGCAAGATGGGCAGGATGTTGGCCTTGACCTGACTGGTGGATATTATGATGCCGGTGATCATGTCAAATTCGGGCTGCCAATGACCGGGTCTCTGACACTGCTGGCTTGGGGAGGTTTGGAATATGGCAGCGCCTATCAATCGTCAGGGCAAATGAATGCTCTCAAAGCCGCAGTGCGCTGGGGTACGGACTGGCTCATCAAAGCCAACCCCACGGACAATGTTCTGTACGGGCAGGTGGGGCGAGGGGACCTTGATCATTCCTTCTGGGGGCCACCGGAAACGATGACCATGCAGCGTCCTGCCTTCAAATTGGATCCCAGCAAGCCTGGCAGCGAGGTTGCCGGCGAGGCGGCTGCTTCCATGGCGGCAGCTTCCTTGCTCTTCCGATCGGACGACCCCGCCTATGCGGCCAAGCTCTTGCTGCATGCCCGCAGCCTGTTTGCTTTTGCGGATCAGCACCGGGGCACCTATGTGAATTCCATTCCGGATTCGCGCAACTACTACAATTCCTATTCTGGGTACTACGACGAGTTGGTGTGGGCCGCAGCTTGGCTCTATCGGGCCACAGGTGAGGATCATTATTTGGTCAAAGCCGAGTCGCTCTATACCCAGCACTACGCCGGGGCCAGTCAGCGTTGGACGCACTCATGGGATGGCAAAATCAACGGAGCCGCCGTGCTGCTCGCTCAACTCACTGGCAAAGAGGTCTATAAGACGGCCACACGGAACTGGCTCGACTTTTGGACCGTGGGAATAAATGGACGTAAAATCCAATACACTCCCGGTGGCCTGGCCTGGCTGGATCGCTGGGGCTCCCTGCGGTATTCCGCAAACACAGCCTTCCTGGCCTTTGTTTATGC
>JBGTLQ010000061.1:0-7415 GCA_041744075.1 Terrimicrobiaceae bacterium | reverse complement strand
GGTGATTGGTGATAACGGCTCCGTTTACAGCGTAGTGGTCACGAACACATCCGGCAATGTGACATCCAGCAATGCCACCCTGACGGTGACTACTCAAACGGGCACCGGTTCGATCGTGCGTGAATACTGGACCGGGATTGGCGGTAATCAGGTTTCCTCGATTCCCCTTGGGACCCCTCCGACGGGAACAGAGACCCTGACCCAGCTTCGAGGACCAACAAATTGGGCGGACTATTATGGCTCACGAATCCGTGGGTATATCGTCCCACCAACCACGGGTTCCTACACGTTCTGGATTGCAAGTGATGACAGTTCTGAACTCTGGTTGTCCACCACGGCAAGCCCCGCAAACAAGGTTCTCATTGCAAATGTCGGAGACCACACGAGTGAACTGCAGTGGAACAAATATGCTTCCCAGAAAAGTGCGGAAATCACATTAACCGCAGGCCAAAGCTACTATGTTGAGGTCTTACACAAGGATGGCAACGGGGGCGATCATTTGGCGGTGGGATGGATCAAACCAGGCCAGAATGGCACTGTGCCTAGTGAAGTGGTTCCCGGCTCGGCTCTCTCGCCCCTCCCAGGTGGAAACACAGCCCCGACCATCACGACCCAACCCGCAAACCAAAGCGTCACAACAGGCCAGACCGCCACATTCACGGTGGTGGCAACCGGCACGCCCGCTCCCAGCTATCAATGGCGCAAAGGCGGCGTGGACATCAGTGGTGCAACCTCTGCAAGTTACATCACCCCAGCAACGGTGGCTGGTGATAATGGCTCACTCTATAGCGTGCGGGTCAGCAATACCGAAGGTGTTGTTACATCCAACAATGCCACCCTCACCGTGACCACCCCAGTGGTCACGGGCACAATTGTACGAGAATATTGGACGGGGATTGGTGGTGGCAATCAGGTTTCACTGATCCCGGTGGGAACGACTCCGACGGGCACACAAACTCTGACCAGTCTCGAAGGGCCGACGAACTGGGGCAACAACTACGGAGCGCGCATGCGGGGTTATATTGTTCCACCAAGCACGGGCAATTATACTTTCTGGATCTCGGGTGATGACCATGTGGAGGTCTGGCTTTCGACCACGTCAAGTCCAGCAAACAAGGTTCGCATCGCCCATCACCAAGGCAGCACAAATGTGCGTGAGTGGAACAAATATGCTTCTCAGAAAAGTGCGGTAATCTCTTTAACTGCTGGTCAAAACTACTACGTTGAGGTCCTCCACAAAGAGGGTAATGGGAGCGATCATGTGGCCGTGGGATGGCTTAAGCCGGGCCAGACAGGAACGTCGCCAAGTGAAGTGGTTCCTGGATCAGCTATTGCGCCTTTTTAGATTGGTGCTGACGCCCGCCATCCATAATATCTCTGTTTACGATATAAACTGTCTCTCGCAGCACAAGCCGTAACATTAACGGTGATTATCTCTTTTGCTGCCTGCGGTCGTTACTATTGTCTGTTCCGCTCAACCCGATAATAAAAACATGGATATGATCCTGACCGTAAGCGGCCCTGTATCGTCGTAGGAAATCGGACCTTCACTAACGCATGAGCATGTTTTGGTGGATTTTATTGGACCATGGCATAATGCCATGGTCCGTTAGGACAATCATCGGGCTTCCGTTGTGTGTTACCGGGGAAACAAGGATTTGTCTGTTTAACCTGGGGGGCGCAAAACATCGCGGACGACTCGGGATGTGGATCACCGAAGCCGAAATCATGGGCCTGATGAAACAAGCAACCGAAGGAACAAACGGGAGAAGAGGCTGTCGTTGAGGATGCACTGGACGAGCTGGTAGTCGGTCCCGACGATCGGTGTAACGATTTCATCAACCACCAAATCGGGAACAGAATTGGCATCGACGAAGCTTTCGCTGTCCAGGCTACTGCTGGCCTGAGGCCTGTAGGTCAGGCCATTGGAGGGCGAAGAGTGGCGTATGAAGTAGAAACTCAAGCTGTCGTCGAAGTTGACCACGGGTAGTCCGCCTGCTTCTGGAGATTGGGGATCCACGTGCCGGTAATTTGAGGTGTGGGGGTTACCCAGATTCGAGGCGAATTTGAGGAGGGCAGGTATTCCATCGTCGGAAAGGATGCTGGCATCCTGGCTGCCATCAATCGCGAGACCGTACTGTGCCCGCCAACTCTCGAGAGGCGTGGTCGGTTTCCCAAAGATCTGCACCTCGTAGATCTCAATGTTGCTCCCGGTGGGAGGTTTCCCGTAAAAGCGGACTTTCGTCACATTAGGAATGTCCAGGAAATCAAACTCGTGCCAGCCAGGCGCGTTGGCCGGGCGGTAGCTGAACGCGTCCTTCCACTCCGTGCCGTCCAGGTAGGAGATCTTCCACTCCCCAAGGGAGCTGGCTCCGGAATTGTCTTCCAACACCCTCGCGTAGGTGATCGTGTGGGCAGCGCTTACGGTAAACTCGAACCACTGTTCACTGGAGGCGCCGCGCGTCTCCGTTCCTGCATAGCCGTCAAACCCCCTCGTGTAAACATACGTGCCTGAGGTGTCCCATCCAGAACTCTTGGCGGAGTAGGTGGTGGGTGAAACCAGGTTTTCCCCGTGACCCGTGGGCGGAATGTCGTAGGGCGAGTAGAGCATGAGTTCGCGGATTTCGGCCGTCACTGCGGGGATATTATTGACATACGCGTAGGCCTTGTTGCGGTTGGGCGTGGCCGTCCATGTGATAGTCTGCGGAGCACTCGCGAGCGTTATATTGCCGAACGCGGACGTATTGAAAAGTGCGCGGCTCTGCGGCCTGCACGCGTAGAGCAGCCGCAGCTGGTCCCAACTCGGCCTGTCCCAATTGGTGCCGGAGAAGTAGTTGTCATAGCTACGCCGGATGATGTTAGTGGCATCGACCGAAGGGCTGTTGTAGAAGTTACCGGTGAAAACCTGGGGGCCACTGCCTCCGGCGAAAATCATCGGAACCTCGATCGGCATATTGAGTAATTCGTACTGGGCGCTCGGAACATCTT
This sequence comes from Terrimicrobiaceae bacterium, assembly GCA_041744075.1. Lineage (GTDB taxonomy): Bacteria > Verrucomicrobiota > Verrucomicrobiia > Chthoniobacterales > Terrimicrobiaceae > JAJTZA01. Next base: position 4,427 of record JBGTLQ010000061.1, on the reverse strand, counting down.
TGCGGTAGTTGAAGCCGAAAGATCCACTAGGCAGACCTCCAGCACCATTGCCGCCGGCGGCGTAAAGAACGACCTTCTGGCGAACCAGTTCCACTCCGGTCAACGGGCTGTGCTCATCCGGCGGCGAGGCCAGCAGGCGGGCGATGTTGGTCGCCGGGCCGACCGTGACCAGCGTGACGCTGGAATCCGGTTGCTCGGCCAGGATCTGGCGATAAAGCTTGTAGGCTTCGGGGGCCGCGCTCTCGGTCAGGTCGTGCGGATAGTTCGCGACAATATCGGCCATGTAGAAATCCTCCGTGTAAGGTGGATTGTTTTTCACCGCCCCAATGGGAATGTTCGGTCGGCCATACCAAGTGTTGATTGCATCCACGTAAGGCACGCCGGCGGGATGGCCGATGGACACGCCGATGCCCAGGATTCGAATTTCATTGTTGTCGGCAAGAGCATGAAGCACTGCCAGCGCGCCCGCGTCATCGATATCCCCGCCGACATCGGTGTCAAAAAGGACCGCAGGGATATTGACCAATCCTCCGCTTTGCTCCAAGGCATTGTAAAGCTGCTCAAAAGTTGCGTCCCGGTTGACGGTTGAGCAACGCAGAATTTTGCCGTTCAGGTTGTCGAAGTCGTACAAGAGGTCGGAGGTAACGGTCGGGCAATCCACCACCTCCCACACTCCGATGGAGGGGTCGACCATGGCCGCGATGTCCCCCAAGTCAAACATGCCCTTGCTACTGGAAGTCCAGAGTGGCTTCCGAGCCTCGTGTAGGTAATCCCCCAGCGCCCCGTGCGGTTTCACTTTCTGTTCGGACTCCGCCATCGGCACTGTAAGGTGTCCTCCAGTATCGAAGAGAACCATGGGGAGATTGGATTCAAAGAGCACACGGGTCGCATAGGGATCGCCTTGCGCGTTAAAGTTTTGGCACTTGTTCGGCCACTCGGAGCGGCCATGCCAGAAGACGACAATCTTATCTGCAATATCAGGCGCCTTCAACCAGGCTGCCGCCGCATTGGTGGGCGCGCCAAGGACAATGAGCCAGAGCGGATTCTCTGCGGTGTGAGCGCGGGCTCTTTCGATGATGAAATCGACCCCGGCGGAGTCGGAATATGCCGTCATGCTCGTCATCGGCATGGAGCCGGCATGGATGGGCCATCGACCTTCAGCTCCGGCCAGCTCCATGAGCAACTCGATCTCCGCCACGCTCGCGGGAATGGTCTCCGCCCGTGTGGGATACTTCCCATCGTGCAAAAATTGTGATCCTACGAACCCCTCGATTTTAAAACGATCGAGCCGGAGGATGGCCAGGGCGATAGCCCATTGGTCATCGATCTCGTTTTTGGCGTCTGCATCGATGATCACCTCGATAGCCTTGCCGACCGGAGGAATGGGAGGGACGGTCCGCTGCGCCGGAAGATCGCTCACGCCAATCAGGCCGTTCAATGGGACGGTGGATTCAAGACCTGCGGTCTGCGTGATAGTGATACTGAGAGCGCCAAGCTCATCGGTCATGAAACTCTCGCTATAACCCGCAAGATCAGCAGGTGTGAGCACCCCACTGTTCGAGAAATTGATGGTGTAGCTATTATTGAGCGGGTTGCTGTCGCCGGTTCCGGTGATGGAATACGTGTAATCTCCTACACGGCCAGAGACAATACCCGGATCGTAAAGACGGAGGGTAAAATCATACTGCTGCGATGGCACTAGCCCAGTAAAGCTGAGGGTCATGGTGGTATAGGCATCAGCACCGGAGCCGACTGCGGCCCCGCTTCCTGTCCGAATAAAATCCCGGTAAAGATTCCCCAAATCACCAAATCGTGTCCCTACTGCACCAGCACCCCGGTCTCTGAAGAAGATCGTGTTCCCGGCAACTGAACTGGAAATGGAGAGCGTGATATTACTTCCCAACTGGTCGGGGTCGTTAAGATTCATCCTCACAAACGGGGACGGATTAGTCTGCTGCAGTCCATTCACCGCAGTATAACCAGTTTGCGTAGGGCCACCCGTGAGTTGGAAATCCACACGCAGGGCGGCGTCGCTGTAGTTGGTAGTAAAGATGATCGTGCAGAGGGTAACGAGAACCAGTTTTGATTTCATCGAAGTCGAATTCATTTTCATGACAGGGTTATTGTGGATGGGGCTACGCCGTGCGATTGAAGTATCCCACTCTGTTATGAGTGCGCGGCGGAATTAGTTTTGAGGTAGGGTCAAGGAGATTTCACCAAGCCGCCGCTTTGCTCCAAGGCATCGTAAAGCTGCTTGAACGTTGCGTCCCGGTCGACGGTGGAGCAACGGAGAATTTTGCCGTTCAGCTTATTGAAATCATACAGCAGGTCAGACGTAACGGTCGGGCATTCCACCACCTGCCAAGTTCCGATAGAGGGATCGATCATGGCCGCAATGTCCCCCAAGTCAAACATGCCCTTCTCATCGGAAGTCCAGAGCGGATTCCGAGCCTCATGCAGGTATTCCCCAAGTGCCCCATGCGGTTTAGCTTTCTGTTCGGACTCCGCCATCGGCACAGTAAGGTGTCCTCCGGTATCGAAGAGAACCATGGGGAGTTTGGATTCAAAAAGCACACGGGTCGCAAAGGGATCGCCTTTGGCGTTAAAGTTTTGACACTTGGTCGGCCACTCGGAACGGCCATGCCAGAAGACAATCATCTTATCTGCGATATCAGGTGCCTTCAACCAGGCTGCCGCCGCGTTGGTGGGCGCGCCCAGAACAATGAGCCAGAGCGGATTCTCCGCAGTGTGAGCGCGGGCTCGCTCGATGATGAAGTCCACCCCGGGGGAGTCGGTATATGCCGTCATGCTTGTCATCGGCAGGGAGCCGGCATGGATCGGCCATCGGCCTTCAGCTCCAGCCAGCTTCATGAGCAATTCGATTTCCGCCACGCTCGCGGGAATTGTCTCCGGGCGAGTAGGATACTTCCCATCGTGCAAAAATTGTGATCCTACGAACCCCTCGATTTCGAAACGGTCGAGCCGGAGGATGGCCAGGGCGATGGCCCATTGGTCATCGATCTCATTTTTGGCGTCCGCATCTATGACAACCTCGATGGGCTGGCCGACCGGAGGAATGGGTGGGACGGTCCGCTGAGCCTGAAGATCGCTCACCCCAAATAGCAAGGCACCGGCAAGGAGTAGATTACGGAAGGCGGGGATATTGGCTTTGTCCAGCATATGAGGACGTTGGAAATTCATGGGAGGTTGACTGGCGGAGTGGAGAGATTGTTACTATCCTCTAAGTGGCTTTCGCGATATTCGGAAAATATACACAAAATATACGCAAAAACATCCTTGTTAAGAAGCGCAAGATGATCGATCCTAAGTTGGGCAAGTTTATAAAAACAACTTACCAACCCCAAAACCCAAAGTAACTTTGCCATGAAAATGCATACGACTTCGATAAAATCAAAACTGGTTCTCCTCACCCTCTGCACAAGCATCTTCACAATTAACCACAGCAACGCCGCCCTGCTTTTGGATCTCCAACTCAATGGTGGTCCTCAGCAATCTGGTTATTTTGTGGTGGATACATCGACCCCAACAGGCTCCCCGTTTACGGAGACGGGTCTTATCGACCCCAACCCGCTCACCAATAACATCCAGCTCCAAATTTCCAGTTCAGCTCGCTCGATCACCGCCAGAGACCGGAGTAGCGGTCAAGTAGCTGGACGATTTGGCGGATTGGAGAATCTTTACCAAGATTTTATTCGGACAGGAAACGGGGCCGCATTCGACTCCGTTACTAATCCCTATACCACCATGACCCTCAGCTTCACTAATCTACAGCCATCGCAGGAGTATGCTTTCACCCTCCGTCTTTTCGATCCGGGTATTTCCGATACCAATGAAGGAGATTACACGTATTCCATCACCGGATCCGGCGACATCGACCTGCTTAATAATAGCTACACCATCGCTTTCTCGAACACTAACAATGATCCTGAGGTTATTCTCACACCTACTCAGCTTGCGGGTTACAACGAGAATTTCTTTTCCAATGGTAGTGGCGCTCTCAGTATCACTATCTTACAGACCGGAGGTGCTGAAAACACCGTCCCATTGGTCGGCCTGTCGCTGGCTGCCGTTCCTGAACCGGGCAGTGTGGCTTTGTTGATTTCCGGCGCTTTCGCTCTCGTGGGGATTTCCCGCCGCCGTCGCCTCTCGTAAGATCGGGTAATGACGCTGTAGCGGCAAGGCGTTTCACAACGCCCTGCCGCTGCGTTGGCTAATCGACATCTTGGCCGTCAGCCGCTTCCTGCCGGCGGGCTTCGATTCCCGCTTGGGAGGCCCCAGCTTCTCGCGCCGTCGGGTAGCGTCGCGCAGCTCGGGCGGCATCTATGTGTAAGGCAGACACATTACAAGTTAGGTGCCTTACAATTACCATAACTGTAATTTTTCGTGCATTTTATCGACAAGCTTGG
>JBGTLQ010000060.1:0-2088 GCA_041744075.1 Terrimicrobiaceae bacterium | reverse complement strand
TTTTCTGCTGGGCGTGCATCCGCCGAGATTTCAAACGGATGATAATCCCAAACGCTACGGCCTTGAGTACGAGGCAGTCTCATTTCTTACCTCTGACGGGTTGACCTTGCGCGGCTGGTTTATCCCTGCCGCCTCTGCCTCGCTTGAACCATCGGGACAAGGAGAGATGGCGTGGAACAACTGCGCCACCATCCTGGTGGGCCATGGCTATCCCTTCGATAAAGCGAACATCCTTCGGCATGCGCTCTTCTTGCATCCCCGCTTTCATCTTCTGGTGTTTGATTTCCGGTATTTTGGTGAAAGTGATGGAGCCTATACGACGGCCGGTCTGCTGGAGACCCGTGATGTTCATGCTGCGATTGACTATGTCAAAAGCCGGGATGATGTGAACCCGGATCGAATCGGGGCGATGGGGTTTTCCATGAGCGCATCCGCCTTCATTCTGACTCGACACCCGGATGTGAAGGCCATTGTCGCCGATAGTCCCTATGCCACCCTGGAGGGGGTCATTGCCCGGCAATTTTTCTTCCTGCCCGGCTTCACGAAATGGCCCCTCGTCTCAATGACCAGGTTCTATGCCTGGCTTTTCCTTGGGGTACAAGTCAGTGATGCGGCACCGGCCGAAGTTGTTCGTGATCTCAATACCCCTTTGTTGCTCATTCACGGGGATGCCGATTCGCAGATCCCTCTTGAGCATTCGCGGGCGATTTATGCCAATGCTGATCCCGATAGGACGCAGCTCTGGATCGTTCCCGGGGCTGATCATGGCTTTGCGCATGGGCTTGAAGGGCCTCGGTATGAAGTACGCGTCAGGCAGTTTTTTGAGCAGCATTTGTGCACAGATGAACGTATTTAAGAGGTGGGTAGGCAGGTGTATTGTGTGACATCCTGGCTCCTCCGCTCCTTCTTCCGCCGTCATTCCCCACATTTTCGATCAAGTAGCTTTCTTCCGCTCCTGTCATTCCCGACAGGTGATATCGGGAATCCATCTTGGGTTTTTCAACCAATGCCTGGTGATGGATGGAAGGCTGTGCGCTAGTATTCCAAACTATTGTGTCCACGTGATGATTGGTATTGCCGGGTTTCGCCCCGGCAGACGAGGTCCTTTTGTTTCGGCAAAAGGACCCAAAACCACTGATGCCCTATCCGGCATCATTTGGATGAGTAAACGCGAACTTTTGGAGGGCGGGCCAACTCGCTGCGCTCAGACAAGGCCCGCCAACTTATCAGAGCGTTCACTCATGGGGGCCGGACAGCAGGCATCGGTCAGTACCAAAAAAAAGAGAGCGTAAACAGCTTAGCTTCGCTCAAACAGTGCGTGCCTTTCTCCGAAATCGGCTGCACGACTTGGCTTCGCCACAAGGCCATGGGAGCCTAGTGAAGGGAGGAGCGGCTGAGTCATTGGAGTTATTGAGAGATGGTATCGATGTCATGTTTTGTGCTGCCGGGACGAACCCCGGCATAAAAAGATATCAAGAAGGCGCCGGTTCCTTTTTTGGATATAAGTCAATCTTGCCCAGGGAAGCAGATAGGGGAGCCGACCTGGCCGGACCAGCGCAGATGGTCTCGACTTGAAAGATGCATGATTGGAAGACCTGACCCCGCCCCCTTTATCCGTGGATAGTGAGTGCCGTTCCGCTTAATTCCACGAAATCATTTTCGATGAGCGCGCGTTCCAGGTGAACAAGATTTGTGAGGAACAGTTGCAGGAGGGCTGCATTATCAATATTGCCGGTGGAAACCAGTAAGAGCTTGGGTGGACTGTGTTGGAGATGAAAGGTGGTGACGAAGTCACTATCCTTGGTAATCAGGATGCGATTCTCGCGAGTGGCAAGGGCGGCCAACTCTTCGTCTCGCGTACGGTTCCCGTGTGGAAGGTCTAGGGTATGGAGTGTGTCGTAACCAGCCCGCGTCAATTCTTTAGCGAGGTGTTGGGGTAGTTGCGCATCGACAAGGAATTTCACCCCACCACCGGTTCAATTCGTTGAACACGTGCTAGCCGCGCCCCGAACGCACAGGCGGCTTGAAGATCAGCCTCTTCCAAGTCCGGATAGTCGCCTAAGATTTGTTGATTCGACATGCCGCTGC
>JBGTLQ010000059.1:0-4057 GCA_041744075.1 Terrimicrobiaceae bacterium | reverse complement strand
CCCCGATGGCTGGACCTCTGTGATGAATATGGCCTCTATGTGATCGATGAGGCCAACGCGGAGTCCCACGATTTTCATAACTGGCTTTGTCAGAGTACCCGCTATGCCACCGCATGGCTGGACCGAGTGATGAGAATGGTTGTTCGCGACAAAAATCACCCCTCGATCATTTTTTGGTCCCTCGGCAACGAATCCGGCTACGGGCCCAATCATGCCGCTGCTGCAGCTTGGGTTCGCGAATATGACCCCACACGTCCGGTTCACTATGAAGGTGCCATTTCCAAAGGCCAAAGCTCGCTAAATTGGGCCCACCACGCCTTGGGCACGGATGTGATTTGTCCCATGTATGAATCTCTGGAGAACTTGGCGCAATGGAGTGATCTTGTTACCAAGCACTGGAGACCTGAGGCCGATCAAAGCCTCCACGGCGCCGAGCTTGAGGCCATCGGATTTTCCAACCTGAATGACTGGAAAAAACCCCACCCCATGTTAAACAAACGCCTCCTGCACCCACTGGAGCGACCTGTGATCCTTTGCGAGTACTCCCATGCCATGGGAAATTCCAATGGCTCGCTCTCGGATTATTTCCACCTCTTCAAAACCAAACCAGGAATTCAAGGCGGGTTTATCTGGGAATGGCTGGATCATGGCATCCGTCAAAAAACCTCGGACGGTCGCGAATTTTTTGCTTATGGCGGCGATTTTGGAGATGAACCAAATGACGCCAATTTTGTTTGTGATGGGCTGGTTTCAGCGGACCGCATCCCGCACCCCGCAATGTGGGAATTCAAACATTTGGCGCAGCCCGTCTCGGCAGAGTTGGTTTCCTTCCGTCAGGGCACAGCCAGGATTAGAATCCAAAATGACCATGACTTTATTGATCTCTCCCACCTTCAAGGCACGTGGGAGCTGCTAATTGATGGTGCACCGCAGGGCAGCGGCACGCTCCCCATGGTGCGCCTTGCACCCGGAGCTTCGGAGATTTTGACCATCCCTCTTAAAAAGATTTCTTCTGTGCAAGAAGCCCATCTGACTCTTCGGTTTTTTACGCGTCAGGACAGCCGCTATGCCAAGAAAGGTCATGAGGTCGCATGGAAACAATTTTTGCTTTCTCCCGCTTCCCCCAAAAAAGCGAGCAGCAAATCTTTCCTGCCAAGCGTTCTGATTAAAGAAAATGCACGCGGCTTGACCCTCGAAACCGGGGACTTGGTTGCCAGTTTTGATCGCAAATCAGCCACCCTAAATTCTCTCAAGGTTCGAGGGCATGAGCTTTTGGCCCGCAGTCCGCATTTGCAGATCAACCGCGCTGCCACCGACAATGACGGCCTTAAAGCCTGGTCAGGTCAGGACACAAAAGCCCTCGGGAGGTGGCTGAAACTTGGCCTCATCACGCACCCGCTTGAGTGTCGGCCCCGGTCCCTGACGTGGCAAAAAAATCGGGACGGCTCGGTCTCGGTCGCGCTTCATCACGTCGCCTCAGGAAGAAAGAAGTGGACCGATTTTTCGCACCTTCATCATTACACCCTGCACCCGGATGGACGACTTGTGATCTCCAATGATATCCGGCTGGGTGACAAGGATTTGGTGGATCTGCCTCGAATTGGCATCCGGATGGACCTTGTTCCCGGATATGAGAACCTCGCGTTTTTTGGAAGAGGTCCCCACGAAAACTATGCAGACCGCAAAGCTGGCAGCGTGCTCGCCATCCATCACGCCAAGGTCTCTGAGACCTACGTCGATTATGTGATGCCTCAGGAACACGGTCACTTCACCGATGTCCGTTGGCTTTCGCTAAGCAGTACCAAACAGGCCCCTGCCCTTCACATTGCTGGATCACCCACCCTCGAATTCAATGTCAGCCATTTCGCACCCGAGGATCTTTACCTCGCCAAACACACCACGGATTTGAAGCCACGTGCCGAAACGATCCTTATCCTCGATGCCTGTCATCGTGGCCTCGGAACAAACAGCTGTGGCCCCGACACTCTCGACCAATACAAAATTGTTGGATCGGAATTCTCCTTCGAATATGTCCTCACGTTCTAATGTTCTTGGGCTCGCCACAGGGGCGTTGGCATTGCAGTATTGAGTCATGCTGCAACCTTGGATGATTGCGGCAGACTTGGCTCCCGGCGACCTAAAAAGCGCCGCGAGAGATTGGAGTGAGGTCTGCCTGCACCGAATCGAATCGTCCGAGAGTCCCCACTTTGCCATGGCTTATGGGAAGCTTTGGGGAGAATTCGGGGAGATTGATGAAATGGAGGAAGAGCCGATCATCATCCGCCGCCTAAGATGGGATGGTGCCACGATGGAGGGCGGGTGTGCACTGCGTTACCGGCTGATGCTGGTTCTTGCTGGTGAGGCCTTCGCGGCTGTGCGCGATCACACGGCCATTGTTAGTGAGGGAATCCCTGGAGCGGTGGTGCATCTGTCTCATAATCTTGTGGCATCAGAGTGGCGACGTAGTGGCCTGGCCGGATGGATGCGTGCTCTGCCGATCCAAACAGCGCGACATGCCCTGCAAGCCCAAAATCGCCCCGCAGACGAACCCATCACGCTTGTTGGTGAAATGGAGCACCCCGACCCGAATGACGAAGCCACCATGATCCGGCTCTCCGCTTATGAACGGGCGGGTTTTCTCAAAGCAGATCCCCGAGTCATTCCGTATCACCAACCAGATTTTCGGTCGGCTGCCGAAATCGACGAATCTGGGGGAGCCTGCCCGCTTCCCATGCAACTCCTTGTTCGCAGGGTTGGGCGTGAGCAAGAGCGTGAGGTGGAGACCCGCGAAATCCAACGATTGGCTGAGACCCTTTACCGCATGTATGCGAGGGATTTTCGAGACCAAGACATGGACGCGGCTTACCGCACCTTAAAAGATTACCCCTCCCCTGAAACCAAGGTGGCGCTTCTGCCACCCGCTTCCTAACTCACCACTGTGAAGCTATATTATCATCCGGGATTTGCCGCCCCCCTTGGCGAGCACATCATGCCCATTCGCAAATTTGGCTTGGTTGCCGAAGCCTTGGAGGGGGTTCAAGGCATTCAAATCTCTGCTCCCGATCCTGTGACAGAAGCCGATTTGCTGCGGGTGCACGAACCCGAATATGTTCGCGCCGTTCGCACGGGTGAACCACAAGAACTTGCTGAGAGCCAGAAGTTTCCGTGGTCGCCAGAACTTTACCCCAGCGTTGTGCTCACGAATGGTGGTGTTTTGGCTGCGGCAAGATCAGCGATAACGGATAGAATTTCGGGTGCACTCGCAAGCGGGTTTCATCACGCTGGACCGGATCGAGGCGAGGGCTTTTGCACCTTCAACGGGTTGGTCGTGGCCGCAGAGGCCCTTCGAGCAGAGGGCAAAATCGAAACAGCAGCGGTCCTGGATCTTGACCTGCATTATGGAAATGGCACCGCACGCCTTGCCGCTTCCAGACCATGGCTTCGCGCGCTCTCCATCTATGGAAATGACTACTGGGACAATACCCCGTTTCGTGATGTGAGCATTCGTCATCATGAAGATGGGCCAAATCATTTTTCTGTCCCGATCCCACCCAGCGGTTCGGATGATGGGCCGAACCTGCTTGCATTACTTGATGAATTTTTGCCGTGGATTGTTGAACCCAAACCCCCAGATCTTCTCCTGTTTCAAGCGGGCGCTGACCCCTTGGCCAAGGATCCCTACTCGCCGCTATCTTTGACAGCGTCTGATCTTCGGAGTCGCGATGAGGCTGTTTTTCGTTTTGCCAAAGCTGCCGGGATTCCCGTGGCATGGGTCTTGGCCGGCGGATATTCTCCCGATATATCAGACATCATCGAGGTGCATAAAAACACGGCTCTCGCGGCTTTGGGCACATTTAAGGAAACTGGAGTTTAGACCGCAACCTAAGGATCCAAAGCGCGAGAGGACACGCGCACTCCAAAAGCTGGCGCACGCCCCATGGTCCTCTTTGTCGCGAAGCGTCTTGGAACCGGAGGGCCGGGAGGGCCGGAGATAGCCTGCCGAAGGCAGCCCGTAAGGGCGAGGGTGCGGGAGCACCCGAGACAATGCGGTTGTCCT
>JBGTLQ010000058.1:0-34257 GCA_041744075.1 Terrimicrobiaceae bacterium | reverse complement strand
GGAGATCGGCGGCACTCTCAACACCGGCTCATCGGTAATGGCCTATCAGTTCGACTACCACGCCGACAGCGGAATTGCGGGATGGAACGTGCAGCGCTTTGCGGTCGGGGGGGATTACGGTTTTGCGCCATCGTTCCAGCCCCGGAGTTCCAACGATAACATTTGGCGGTATTCCAGTGGTGGGACCGAATACACTGCGGTGACGGCTACCGGGACAAATTTCTCGTTCCTCGGCAAGGGCTGGGTGACCATCGATGGGGTGATCGACTACGCGACCAAGCGCTACACGCTGTATGTCAATGGCGTGCAGCAGATGGGCGCGACCAGCGATGGCTGGCTGCCGTTCCCCAACGGCACGGATGCGTCAAAACTTGGTGCGCGCTTCTCCGGTTACGTCGATCAGATCGCCAATCCCATCCATCTGGACAATATTTTGCTGGAGGTCCTGCCGTAGTGCCCTGCGGGCGGGCGGTTCCGCTCAGGAAGGAGCTCTAAATAAAGTTAGCAAGATTGCTGCTTTTATTTACAGCGACTAAGGTATGGATCTGTATCCAATTGAAAATCAGGGTTAATGCTGACCATTCCACCGTGCTGGTGCATGACGGCATTTATTGTCCTTCGGTTCTCCCAAGATCCGGGCGGCGATATTCCCACATCAGTTACTTTTTATAATCACAGACCCAAACCTTATGATACCGATGAATTTGCGAGTGAATTGGAATGCCGCCCCCGTACCTTTCCGCCACACCTGGTGCCGGATTGCCAATATTGACCAATTCCGCTGGCTATCGCGAGCCGACGTGCTTGAGCACCTCAAAATGGGGCGCGATGAAATAGGCATCACCCACGTGCGCGCGGTGGCCATGTATTCTCCCGAGATGAACGTGCGCGGGCGCCGGCTGGCGGATTGGCGGGAGAAAGAAGCCTCAAATGTGACCAACTGGCAATACGTCGATCTCAATCTTGAAGCGTTGCTTGCCCTGGGCCTGAAGCCGGTTTATACAACCTGCTTCACGCCGGTCGGCATGGCCAGGGGAGACAAGACCTGCTGGCCGGATGCGAACCCTGTGGGAATGCCAAAGGACCTTAGTGCTTGGGCGGAGTTTGTGGCCGATGGCATCCGACACCATCTTCAGCGTTACGGGACGGAGGAAGTTCGTTCGTGGTTTTTCGAATGCTGGAATGAGCCAAATCTCGGCGGTTTTTTCGATGGAACGCGGGAGGACTTTTTCCAACTCTGGTCCGCCACATGGCGGGCCGTCAAATCGGTCGATCCGCTGCTGCAATTTGGAGGGCCATCCACGGCACGCGGCGAGTGGGTGGGGGAATTTTTGGATCACTGCGCAGCGGATGCTACGCTTCCCGACTACCTCATCACGCACATTTACAATAACGATTCGGAAAGCGAGCCGCTTTCCCCGTTCGACGGTCCAGCCAGTGAGCGCGTGAAAGATTCCACGAAATTCGCCAGCGGCGTGATTCGTGGCGTTCGGCGTCTCCTGGATCAGCGCGGCTGGAAAGGCGAAGTGCATTGGAACGAATGGGGCCGCTCGTGGTTCCCTCACGATCCGCTCAAGGAAACCGCCCTCGAACCCGCCTTCATCGTGAAAACAATGGGCGAAGTCTCGCAGGAGGCTGATGCGTTTGCATTCTGGTGTCTGTCGGACATCTATGACCAGATCGGGCGGCAGAACGCGGAGTTCGACGCAAACTATGGAATGCTCAGCCTCCACGGCCTTCGCAAGCCATCGTGGTTTGCGCACCAATTGCTGGGAATGCTGGGCGACGTGCACGTCCCGGTCCAAAGCGGCAACGACGGAATCGGAGCCGTGGCGACCATGAAAAACGGTCGTCCCGCCGCCATTGTCTGGTCGTATCCTGAAACAATTCATGCCCCCGTGGTGGAGGTGGACATCCAACTCAATTGGCCGCAGAGCACAGCCCGCCTGATCCGCCTCGGCGCGACCGAAAACAGCATTATCGCGACGTGGCGTCAAATGGGTGCACCCGCCTCCCCCACACCGGCACAGATTTCTGAGCTGAAAAATGGCAATCAACTCCGGCCTGCCCCCGCGACCGAAATCCGCTTTTCCGAAGGACATCTCCACTTCAAACTGGAGTGTCCCGGGGTGGCCTTACTGACCGTTGATTAAATCAGGAACATCGCTCCCTTTGCGCAAACTATTCCGTCAACGGAACCAAGACCGATACGCGGAGGGAGAAATTCCAAATTGCCTGCGAAATGCCTTGGCAAATTGGGCCGGATCACGAAAACCTGTTTTGGCAGCTACCTCTTTGACTGATGCATCCCCCACTTTGAGTAGTTTTCCAGCTTCGGATAGCCGCAACTGATGGAGAAATGCCGCAGGGGTCTTTCCCGTGCGCCGTCGAAACGCATGCGAAAACGCGGTGCGGCTCAGGTGGAATGTTTTGGAAACTTGCCCAATGGTAGGGGGATTTGCGAGGTGCATGGCAAGAATTTGTCTAAGCTGGAGAGCCCAGGGATGCGAGGGAGCCGCTCCGTTGCCGAGCTTTTCCAAAGCCAGGACCAATCGAAAGAGCGCTTCCTCGCGTTCCCAAGGATCCTCAAACCGCCCACTGCAAACGCCCACAAAGAGCTCCTCAACCCTCACCCGCAAGGCTTGGGATTGTGCCTCGGGCCAGACACGGTTTAAAGGTCGGACCTTTTTCACTAAGCGCTTCACAAATTCCGGATGATCTAACATGATCCAAAAAAATGTCCAATCCGGCGAAGCCGGTGGCAGCCGGTATCGGTGGGGGGAAGGAATCACGGCAGAAAACAGGGATCCCGCTCCCACACGACTCCATCTGCCCTGTGCACGAAAATGCCCCCAGCCTCCAAGAGTCAATTGAAGTAGCACCAGGGGACGTTCTTTGTTCCCGCTCCGCTTTAATCCGTCCCAATAGTAAACCCCATCCTGCGTCCGGGTCTCCAGCCCCACAGCGATGCTTCCGGCTCCGTCGCCGGAACAATGATTCGTGATTCTGGCCCTGTGGATGGAATCGAGTGGTGAAGATTGCATATCCCAGATGCTTCACATTTTAACTCCTCTTTGCACGCAAACACCAGACAAGTGAGTGGTCTTCTTGCGGTTAATCCAAAAGAATCAATGCCATGAACAAGACCTCCCACTCCCCCGCAAATCATCGCCTGTCACGAAAATCCTCTCTTCGCAAAAATCCGCTGCGCATTGCAGTGATTGGCGCGGGATCGATTGGTTTCACCCGCAAACTCCTGCGAGATATTGTTTCGGTGCCCGAGATGAACGATACGGTTTTTGCCTTCACGGACATCTCGGAGAAAAACCTGAAAATGGTTTCCGCGTTGTGCAGACGGGATCTGAAGTTTAACCGCCTGCCCGCCCGGGTCGAATCCTCAACGAATCGACGTGCGATGCTGCGGAATGCGGATTACGTCATTTGCTGTATTCGTCAGGGAGGTTTGGAAGCCTTTCAGACCGATATCGATATTCCGCTAAAATATGGGGTTGACCAGTGCGTGGGGGATACCCTGTGCGCGGGAGGCCTCATGTATGCTCAGCGCACGATTCCCGCCCTTCTCGAAATCTGCAAAGATATCCGAGAAGTCGCCAAACCTGGAGCGATTCTGTTTAATTACTCAAACCCCATGGCCATGAATACCTGGGCGTGCAATGCCTATGGGGGTGTCCCGACGGTGGGGCTTTGTCACGGCGTTCAAGGGGCACACAATCAAATCGCAGAATGCATCGATCTATGGGCTAAATCAGAAAAACTGATCGCACCCAAGGCCAAGGTCACCTCGGCGGATGTGGATGTGATTGCTGCGGGAATCAACCACCAAACATGGTTTGTTCGCGTGAATTGGCAGGGGCGGGACATGTTGGAAGAGATGGACGAATTGTTCAGTAGCCATCCCCGGTTTTCGGTGACAGAAAAAGTGCGCATCGATGTCCTGCGGCGCTTTGGTTATTACAGCACCGAATCAAACGGTCACCTCAGCGAATACCTGCCCTGGTATCGGAAACGCAGGGAAGAAATCGCCCAATGGATTGATCTTTCGTTATGGATCCATGGCGAGACCGGAGGTTATCTGCGCGTTTGCACCGAAGGCAGAAATTGGTTCGAAACTGATTTCCCGAACTGGATGAAAGACACGCCACCTCTCATCGGGCAAACCCCGCGTAGCCAGGAGCATCTCTCCTACATTCTTGAAGGCCTGCACACCGGACGCACCTATCGTGGACATTTTAATGTCGTCAACCGGGGTCATATCTCGAACCTGCCGGATGGCTGCATTGTGGAAATTCCCGGCTATGCCGACGCGAATGGCATTCACTCTCCAGTGGTCGGCGACCTTCCGTTGGCCTGCGCGGCCACCTGTCAGTCCTCGATACAGGTGCAACACATGGGAGTCGAGGCCGCCGTGCGGGGTGACGTGCGCCTGCTCAAGCAGGCCATGCTCCATGATCCCCTCACCGGCGCGGTCTGCAACCCGGAGGAGATCTGGCAGATGACAGATGAACTGATCGTAGCCCAGGCCAAATGGCTGCCACAATTCCGGAATGAAATCCCTGCCGCCCGGAAACGGCTGGCCGAGCACGTCAAAAATCGGACCCGCGTGAAGCTCCTGAAAACGGAGGGAGCCGCCCGCATCAAAACCAAGACCATCGCCGAGATGAGCCTCGACAAGGAAGCCGCACGATCCAACGCTGCAGAGGCAGATAAGGGAAAAATGACAATCAGCAGCCGAATGGGTCATGTAGAAGGTCGTTCTCAATCCCGAAATTAATGCTTCAACAACGCGACACAGTGGTCTCCCCCTCTTCTCCTAAGGCGGTGCAAACCAGTCCCGCATGGCTACACCTTGCGTGCCGCAAGGGCATCACTCCGGCATGAACCCCGCCGGACTTCCCTGAACCAGAATCTTCCGCGCCAGCACAGGAACTCCGGTGTAATTCCGCTCAAGCTGGCTGACGAGAAATTCTACGGCAGCACGATAGATCTCATCCCAATTTTCGCTGACATGCAGGAATTCTCCTCGAACTGGTGGGTCACCAGGGAACGCGATCAACACATCCTTGGGCACGTGTACCTTGAGTCTTCCCAGCCACTCCACGATGGGTTGTGGCGAGGAAACAATCGCATTCAATTGATTGCGCTTAAACCATTTGGCGAAACTGGCTTCATCGTATTGTTTGGGCAGGTAAATCGGGATCCTCCTGCCTTGCGGAATTTCCTGCTGTGCCCTCCAGAACCCTGCACTGAACTGGCCCTCCGACCTCTCATCGAGATTCTTGGGAAGGTAGAATCCTACCCGCAGACCCGGATCAGCCAGCAAGTGCGCGGCCAGGAGGCGGCTGTTATCAAATTGACTTGGGCCGACCCGATGAAGTATTGGTTCCACTAGTGTGTTTCCAATGGTGACACATGAAAACCCGGAGAGATCCATGCTGATCACGGTGTCGGGGCTATCCTGGGGAGGTAGAAGAATCCCTCGAATACCCCTCGCAGAAAGGATCGTTCTGATTCGCCCGGGCGTCATCCCTTGCGCGTTCAAGTCGAAGGACTCAAAGCGATAGCCTTTTTGCAATGCCCGCTCCGCAGCCACCTGAAATTCCCGGCCGCCCGAAGACTTTGCCTGTCTGTTCTTTATCACGGAATTGCTCAGCCAAGCCAGTGTTCCCTGATAAGTCGCCTCACGTCTTTGGCCCCGATACCTTGCCAAGGCCTGGAGCATCGGGTCCGGCTTGTAACCCAAAGCCTCCGCAGCCTTGTTCACTTTGTTCCGCATTTTCTCCGAGATTTGCGGGTCATTTCGTAGCGCCCTGGAGACCGTCGTGTGGTGTACACCAATCGAACGTGCCACGTCCTGAAGTGTCGTCCTTATTGCGATTTGGCCTTCCTCTGTGCGGTTAGATAACGGTTGCATAAGAGTCCTATCCTAGGGCATCACGCACAAGTGTGCGACAATAATATTCTGTGCCTGAGAATTTCCTTCGATAGGATCAGGATGGTCTGCGTTTTTTTATGACATTACCCACCCCTCGCTCCCTGTTTTTTCGATGCTATGACGGTCTCCGCGTTTTGTTGAGAGGCATTGGTTGTGTTCTTTTTCTTAGCGTCGGGTGTGGGCCGATAGCGTTTGGGAGCGAAGCCACTCTCCCCAAACAGGCCCCTGTGAATGTGGACTTTGATGCTTACGACCCAGGTCTCGTGGAGGGACAGGGGGAATGGTTTGGTGAAAAGCCCGGTGACTACGAGGCTTGGGAGGTCGTGCCGTCACCCGACGGGAAAGGGCAAAGCCTGAAAGGGTTGCCCGGTTTGCGCTACCGTCAGATAACGAGGACTTTTAGCGATGAGGAAATTGGTGGGGCCTTGCTTGACAGTTCGCGGCTCCTTTTTCGTTTCGATTATTATGCCAGCGATGCGATCTGTGGTTATAAAGTGCAGCGTGTTGCCATCGGCGGCAAATGGGGATCCGCCCCATCGTTTCAACCCCGTGGGGATACCGCGAACCTCTGGCGCTACAATTCAGGAGGTAAGGACTATGTTGCCAAGGATAGCGGGGGGCAGGATTTCAATTTCCTTGGTCAAGGCTGGGTTACCATTTCTGGAGAAATCGACTTCGCGCAAAGGAAATACACGCTCTTCGTGGGAGATGTGCAGCAGTTCGGCCCCTCTGAGGATGGATGGTTGGATTTCCCCGATTCAGAGAATCAGGAACTCAACGAACCAACGGTCAGCCTCTATGTCGATGGTATCGACGCCCCCATCCACATCGACAATATCGGCCTCCGATTGGCGGAGTAGCAGGACTGATATGCGCAGCGAGCAGGCCTTCCGATCGGCTTGCCGCTTGAGGACTGCTCCAAAAACTCTTCGGCATTTTGTCGATGCTTTGCTATTGACGCACATGTGTGCATTTCTTGTGACATGACAGTTTGAAGCGTAGAGACTACTCTTAAAACGTGAAGATTTCCCCCATTGTATTTTCCTTGTTGCTAACCATGGCCGTCTCAGGAACTCACGCGGCAACTTCCAGTGATCTTGCGCCCGCGCTTGATGTTCACGGGGACGGTTTGGCATCATGGCAGGTTCCCGGACAGGGCTACCTTCAAGGCTTCTCAGCAAAGTTCGAAACGATTGACGAGGGGGATGAGACGTTCGTGCGCCTCACCGCTCCGGTTGACACACATCAGCTGTTTATTCAGAGCGTGATTCCTGTGCCGGAGGGAACGACTGCGGTAAACGTCAGGTTAAAGTATCGCACCAAGGTGGAATCGGTCGATACCACGCAGAATTACCATGGTCCGCGCTTCGAGACCGGGTGGTGGAGCGAGGCCATATCTTTTGCCGAGATGAGCTCCAGAGAGGATAAAGACATTTCGATCAAAGGTCCAAAAATCCGTATCACTCTTGATGAGACAAATGACGAGTGGCAGGAGATTGAGGAAACACTCGTGCCACCGGCAGGCGCCGCTGCAGTCGTGGTGCGCATTGGTTTGATTAACAGCTCAGGCACTCTGGATATCGAAAGTTTTGAAGCTTCCACCAACTAGAATACGGCAATCATGTCCCCCTCCAAACCACATCTCGCATCCAGAGTCTCAATGGCTCAACGCAAGGCCTTCAGTCTGGTCGAGGTCACGCTAGCAATTGCCGTGTTGTCCTTTGCGATGCTGGCCCTCATGGGAACCCTTCCGGTCGGCCTGGGATCTCTAAACCAATCGATGGCAAGGACCGTGGTCTCGAACATTTTGAGAGGTGTTTCGTCCGAAGTGCGTCAGAGTGACTTCGCCGCACTCACCGCGTTGTCGGTCACCGGCAAATCCGCAGGATTGACTTGGTTTGATGCGGAAGGATTTCCTGCGGACAGTGACCCATCGCGCCAGGCTTTTGCAGCGGTTGTTGCTGTCACTGATCCGGGGACGGTTTCCAATCCCTCCATCGACGCGATCAATCTTCCCTCCATGGGTGATGCCAATTCCTCACCCAACTCCAAGATCAAAATGGTAAGCGTATCTGTCTTTCGTGGGGAACCCTTGGCTGATGAGGCCAATATCATCGGCTCAGGAACATTCTTTGTTGGCGACAACGGCCGCTAAGTCCGGAATCCGACGCCATGACTCATGCACGAAGAGGGGGGAGGGGGCGCAACAGGGCCTTTACCTTGATAGAACTCATGGTCGCAATCGCTGTGCTGGCGCTTATCCTGGTGCTGATGGCATCGGCAACCGACCAAGTCAGAAAACTCTTTTCCCGGTCTGTGGGACAGGCCAAGTCTTTCGAAGCGGCACGCACGGCCTATGACCTTGTGACGCGGGCCCTGGCGGGCGCCACGCTTAATACCTATCTTGACTATGATAATCCCGCACAGCCCTCGAGCTATGTCAGGATTTCCGAGATGCACTTTCTTTCCGGGCCAACCTCCGAGCTGCTGAGTGGTATCGTTCTTCCTGGGGCGGAGATTCCCACATGGGGGGATGCGGTATTTTTTGCGCAGCCACTGGGATTTTCCCCGGACCCAACAACCAGCCGTCTGAAGGACCTGCTCAACGCGGGAGGTTTTTTTGTGGAGTATGGGGATGGCAGGAACGAGAGACCATCGGCCTTGGGGGATCGTGTGCCTGTTTCGCTCCGGTACCGCTTGGTTGAAGTCCTGGAGCCCACTGCAGAGTTGAGCATGTATAACCATGATCCCCGGGGAACCAACCCTGCAAAACCCGATCCGCCCCGCGCCTGGATTGCGGGCGCGGTTGCTGGCCAGGGCGGGCAGAATGTCAGGCTGGTGGCGGACAATATCATCGGTTTCTTCGTATGGCCTCAAACGGCGGACGGCAACTTCCTGACAAACACCAACCGGGTTTATGACACCAGGGTTGCTGGTGCACTCACGTCGCCACAGCCGCCTTCCGCCCATCAATTACCCCCCATTGTCCGGGTGGTTATGGTGGCTATTGATGAAGGCAGTGCAAGTCGGCTGGATGCATCCCCCGGGGATGTCTCCGATAAAATCGGTCCCGCCTTCGCCGGCCTTTTTGACTCCGTTACGACCAATGAAGAGGTGGATGCCGCTTTACGCGATCTCGAACTGCGACTGGCCGCGATTCCCGTGGAGTTTCGAATGTTTAATTCCTATGTCCAACTCGGGGAGGCAAAATGGAACGAATGAAGAAGACGTTTCGTCAGGGCTTCAGTCTTGTGGAGTTGCTGGTGGTGATGGCTATTATGGGCATTTTGCTGGTGGCAGCGACCTCCGTGTTTCAGTCCATCAGTTCCAGCACCAACCTTTCCAGCGGAGCAGCACAGCTCAGCTCGCAAATCAACCTCGCTCGCCAGCTGGCACTCACCCACAATCGAGTCACTGAGGTGCGATTTCTTATGGGGCCCACTGGCATCGGAAATTCCCAAGCCATCTTGGGAGTTCAGACCTTTGTGGACAAAAATACCGACGGGATCTTTAACGCTGACGAAGCGGCATCCAAAATCGAATGGCTCCCTACTGGCATTTCTGCTTCCAAGGAAACCACGCAATCGTCCCTGCTAGGGGCCACAGCCACCGGCAGGGTTGTGGTAGGTGGCAGGGGAGAAATCGACTATGCCGCTCTGCGATTCCGGCCCGACGGTTCTCCGCTCCCCGCCCAACCAAATACGGCCAATAATGCCTGGGGTTTGGCGGTGATGGCGGCAAGAGATCTTTCCCTCTCCGACCTGCCTCCAAATTTTGTGATGATCAGCCTCAACCCCACGACCGGACGCCTTCGGTCCTTTCAACCATGACGCTTCCCTTCTCAAAATCGCCCCGCCGTTCCGGCATTGCCCTGGTGGTTGTCCTGGCCACACTCGTTCTTGTCACCGTGTTGGTCGTCGGATTTCTGATTCTCGCTTCAGGAGCGGTTCGCTCTTCCACAGCGTACGGGCGCTCGGGTGAAGCCCGGTATCTTGCGGATTCCGCCATGGGCCTTGCTATCGGGCAGATCGCCCAAGCCACCTCGCAAGAGACCTTGGAATCAGGTGACACCCGGGCATGGACTTCGCAGCCGGGACTCATACGGGTCTTTGGCAGCGATGGTCTCCCTTACCAGTCCTACAAGCTCTACTCCGCGGCGGACATGATTTTGAATCATGCTGGAGGAAGCGGTTTCAACCTGGGGTCTTCAACATCGCCCGTTGATGTGCCTTCAGACTGGGCGTCCCGTCCCGCCGAGTTTGTTGACATCAACCAGCGATTTACGGTGGACGGTCTCAATTATTTTCCTGTGTTGGACGTCACAGCGGCCCAGTCGGGAACTGCCGTCGAGGGGTTCAGCCTGGGAAATTTCACGCCGGCAGCGCAAGGCCAGATGCCCGTTCGGTGGCTCTATGTGCTTCAGGATGGGAAAATCAATCTTCCAGGTTCTGATGGAACCGTGCCAGGAGCCTCACGCTCCAATCCCATCGTGGGCCGTGTCGCATTTTGGACAGACGATGAAACCTGTAAAGTGAATATCAACACGGCCAGCGAAGGGGTTTTCTGGGACATGCCCCGCGCTTCCGGCGAGTCCGAAATGAAGTTCTCCCGATATCAACCCTATGCCAACGAATGGCAGCGGGTCACTGG
Organism: Terrimicrobiaceae bacterium; assembly: GCA_041744075.1. Taxonomy (GTDB): domain Bacteria; phylum Verrucomicrobiota; class Verrucomicrobiia; order Chthoniobacterales; family Terrimicrobiaceae; genus JAJTZA01. The sequence continues at coordinate 23,654 of JBGTLQ010000058.1, read as the reverse complement.
ACACCCGGCAATGACCTCGCTTTCAAGTGTCTTTGGAAACAAATGGCCGGTTGTCCGTCAGCTCAGCCAGGCAACTTACGATGATAATCTCAAAGCCTATTATGCATTGTCACCAAGAGTGGATCTTGGCGGATCGATGGGTGGCACGAAGACCGTGGATGCTGCCACCTATGGCCCCATCGTTGCAGAGCCCGGGCGCCTTTATTCGTCTTTGGACGAACTGCTTTTTAATGACTTGCGGGCCGCAAATCCTTCAGTCGGCACGCTGGCACCGCCGTTGACACCCGCCGATCTGGAGCGGGCAAAGTTTTTTGCGACTGCTCACAGCCGTTCCCCCGATCTCAATTTGTTCAACCTGCCCCGCATTTCCCTTTGGCCACAGATGGTCCTTGACCCGGCCGAGGAGTCTTCCCGCAATGTGAAGGAACGACTTATTGCGTTTTGCTCGGAAATGGGCGGAGTCGCGGGCTCCAGGCCCAAATACTACTTCCAACGCCAGAATTCGCGCAGTGCCACGAAGGATTGGACGGACATTCCTCGCAATCAAGATCTTTACAAATACCTCCAGCGCCTGACCGCGCGGCCCATCCCAGGCGTTGGGGCCAGCTTTTTGCAGAAATACGGCAATGATGAGCGTAACCAAATCCTCACCTCAATGTTTGATTTCATCCGGTCTGGAGTGAACTTGATCGATTCCTCAAAGGACTCTTCAATCGAAACTCCACCGGCTGAGAGGCGCTATAAACTATATCCAACAGACTTTAGCTACCCATCGGGCTCGCCCGCAGCTGGTCAGGTCGTTCCCATTGAAATCAATCCTCCCGGTGGTGGCAAGATCACTCGCGGTTACGGACGATATCCAACCGTTGTGGGGGCCAGTCTTGTGTTCTACTATATCGGAAGAAAATACGACGACATGGATCCCACCGACCCCGGATACCACTGGTTGGACTTGGATGTCGATGGGGACACCTGGCCGAGGAAGCTTCCCGATGCTACATGGACGGCTAAGAGCCCATTTAACCCGACCCACCCCCAGCCTGTTGCAGGGATGAACCCTCCCATTCAGGGGAATAAGAACACCCGTATCGGCGCAACTTTCATCGTCCACCTCTTCGTTCCATCGGTGGGACTCGTCCCCTATTCCGCAGATTTGGGGGTGAGGATCAAAGGACTGTCCGGGATCACGGTGAGTGACACCACCGGGCCGGTGGCCACAAACTTCCCCAGCTCAGCCACCACACGATTCCACAAATGGGGACATGCCTCTGAAGGCGGATACGGTAATTACTATGAATACTCGTTCCAAACCGGATCGAGTAACGCCGGAATTTTCACTTCTGGACAGGCCAAACGCATGGCCCACAACCCCGATAATTCGTCGGCATCTCATAGTGGATACTACCCGTTTGTCGCCGCCGGCTCCGGCAACTTCCAGGGCCCCGACGGCGTAAGCTACCCCTATCTCGATGTGGCGGGCCCGACTTTCAGCTTCAGCGGCGCCGATATCGAGATTGAGATCTTGCCGGCACATTACGACAATCCCAAAGGGAATGCGGGAAATAGGTCGGGGAATCAATCGCAAGTTTCCAATGCGGTGGTTCAGACTTTCAAGATGAAGATTGAAGGAGCCAGTGGACTCCCGGTGCCCAATGCCCAACACTACCGCAATGAAGTGGGCAGTCCGAAACGCATTGTCGGATTTTACGCGCCTTTCACTTGGCGGAACGGCGACTTTCCAGCTGACGACTACATCAATCGAATCGACAAAGTGCCAATTTATACAGGCAAGCGCCTGCGGGCTTCGCACCTGACACCGGGCGACATCGTCCGTAGCATGGTTCTGGCACCACAGGATGGGCCCAAGGCTGACGCCCGGCTCGTCGCCATGAGGACGGAGGTGCCGGACACCTTTTTTGCTCCTGCACCTGGCTACAACACCTCAGTGAGAATTGCTGACGGCGGTCTGGCTCGCAATCATAGCGGCGCCAACCAATATCAGCGTTTCGCCACCTCCCTCGCTAATGCCGGAGTCGGTGGGACCTTGGTGGAAGGCCTGCGATACTGGCTGCGAGCTGTTCCTGGATCGAGCGGGATCTCCGATGCCGACTTCCAGCCTAATACCAACTGGTCTGGGTTCCCATTGGTCCCCGGCTCCCGGACTGCAGCCAACCCCAATTCAGAAACGTTTTTTCCCGCCGCCTTGAATAAGGACGCCGACCCAGGTGACTGGGATAACGGCCCCGGCAGCGTGCCTGACGGACCCTACATCAACAAGCCTGACGAAGGTCATGACCGCGGCTCGGGCACCGGAAGCTCACTGGCTGACGCTAATTATCCCGCTTATTATGGCCCGACAACCTGGCAGGACCTTGTGAAGGGGAAAACGTTTGCTCCAAACCGGCAGATTGCCTCTTCGGTAATGTTCGGCAGTCTGCCCTCACGTGCAGCCAGCGGCGATCCTTGGGAAACACTTGCCTTCGCACCCAATCAGCCTGCCGGTTCCGAGCATCGTGGCATTTCTGTGGAGCCCAAAGACCACTACCTGCTCGACCTCTTCACCATGCCGATTGTTGAGCCTTATGCGATCAGTGAGCCGTACTCGACCGCAGGGCGGCTCAACATGAATTACCGCATTGCTCCGTTCACATATATCCGCAGGGCGACCGGTATGCACGCCGTGCTCAAGCCACTGCGTTTCACCGCCATCCCCGATGCTGCGGCAGACCGTTACAGCAAAGCCTTCGAACCCGCCACTGTGGCCGACAACTATAGGAGAGCTCTCGATACCGCCTCTATTGAGCAAACTCTTGAGCAGTTCGAGCAAAAGTTCGATAGCCTGGATCGGTTTAATGATGGTAAGCACGCGTTCCTTTCCGCTTCGGAAATCTCTGAGATTTTCCTCGTCCCAAGCGCTGAAACGCTGGCTAACATGACCGACCCCTCGGGTTTCTGGAGCACTCACCGTTTGACCGGCGATAATTCGCGCGAAGCCCCTTACAATGATTTGTATCCCCGCCTTACCACGCGGTCCAATACCTATACGGTCCATGTCGTTGCCCAAGCCCTGCGGCAGAAGGCAGGGGCAAACACCGCGGATTGGTCGCGATGGCAGGAGGGAAAAGATAGCATCGAGGCCGAGTGGCGCGGCTCCTTCACCATCGAACGTTACATCCCTGAAGGCGAGTCCCAGCAGGTCGTGCCTGATTTTGCAGGACCCACTCCTCCCTCCGAAAGTCTTGCCGGAAAATACCGCCTAAGAACACTTCGCACCAAACAATTCAGCCCATAAGCCTTTCCCATGATGTGCGTGCGTTTGATTCATAATTTCGACGTTCCCGGATATGATACTATTTGATCTGTCTTTTGCTCCTCCATTGATGTGTCGGAGAAAAGGCATCGCCTCTTCTTGTCAGGCTGATGCCAAACCGTTTCGCATCCCACCGGCATGGGGCATTAAGATTCTGATGGCTTTGACAATCTTGGGATTAAGCCTTGAGGAAAAGCTTCACGCACAGGCTGAAGACACGGAGAATGCTCCTTCGAATGGCTCCAAGGATCAGGCGAGCAGTCTTGAGACATGGGCGGAAGGTCGATTCGTGGCGGGTGTCACGGAGTGTTGCCCCTTCGATCTTGCCCTCGGTGGTCCGGTGGAGAAAAACCAGGCTTGGATTCGGACGGTGATTGTTGGCGTAGATCAATCCCCGGTCGTGCAAGGGATCAATCAATGCCGGATCAAGTCCGCGGGTGTTCACGAGATAATCGTGAGCAATCGGCCAGCTTGAAATCTTCCGCATTCATCACCAGCCGATGGTGTGGCAGAAATCCGACACAAGCTCGTCAACCACGGCTTGTGGCATTCCAGACTTCGCTCCGAGTTCCTCCAGTGTCGCGTCACCAAGCAAGTCAGCCCGGACACAGTAGAGAACCACAGAAGCCCGGAGTCCTTTTTGCTCAACCGTGTCCGCCTCAGCCACCCAGCCGAACGTCCGGCTCAGGACTTCACAAATGCGATGAAGCTGATCATCTGGAGTGGGGAGAGGTTCAAGGAAGTCCACCGGATGGTTGCGGTCGGAGTGGCGGATGTCGTTTTCGGGGCATGGAGTTGTTTTCATCCCCGCCACTTTGCAGGGTAAAAAACTCGCCCCTGCTCCAGATTGGGAGCAACTTTACAGCCTATGTCGTCTTTGGGTGGTCTTTTTCGCCTGTATTAGCCTCATTCGACCATTTGGGCGGTTTTTGTGTCAAATCTAGTGACGCGAGTTCTGCGGCTTCGATATCAGGAGGCGAGAGCCTGCGGAAAGCGGCGCTGCTAGCAGGATAATCATCCTTTCGTGGTCGTCGTCGAAATAGCCGAGGCAGAGCCGCACTAGACGCTGACCTCTTAATACATCTCTCAGGCGAGCACTCAGGGAACGACATCGTAGCCAAAGACGCATTCAACTAGCTTTTCGGTAGCCTGATACTCCCCAAATCTGCCGCGGTTGCGACCCTGTTCCGAGATTAAATGAAGATTCTTTCTCGCTCGCGAGCAAATGACGTAAAGAAGCTTCTTTGCGCTTTCCGGTCCATCAGAGTCGCTAAAATGGGGAACCATGCCTTCTAGCAGAGCGTAGGCGATGACCGTGTCATACTCGTCACCCTTGATCCCGTGGATTGTTGAAACTGTGATGCCTTTTCGATTCTCAAAAACTCTTCTGAAATTGCTTATTTCTCCGATAAACTCGGCGCCGTCATTCCGAAGGCGTGTGATTCGGGCTTTCTATTCTCTCTTACAGAGGAAAAGCCCTTCCCTCGCCGTCACTGCGCGCACGCCTAGGAGCGAAATCAAGGCGGGCATCGGTATTGGAAGGTTTGACCCGTCAAAAGATCGCCATTGAGCCTCGTTTATTTGAACGTCCCGAATTGGTTCCGTCAGGGGATAATGATCAATTTCCTCTTTGTGGAGCATCTTGCGTGACAATGCGTGACAAATTTGCCGCCAAAACTGCCCTCAACTGCATTTTGCTCTGTCACGCACGGGAGGCCAGCGGAGCCTTTATTCATCAGTGTGTGCAGGCATTTTGCCACTCGAAAAGAGTGGCGACCCTAACGGGATTGACTCCGGTCGGTGGCCTTCGCCCCTGCGGGGTTGCGCTTTGCGCAATCTGTGATGCTTCGCATCGCTCGAACTGCGTTCGAATCGGCTGCGCCGTCGCGAAGCGACCCTAACGGGATTCGAACCCGGTAGAATTACCTAAGTAAAATATTAAAATTGACCAAAGGTAACAAAAAGGTAACAATCTAAGCATGCCTTTGAAATCCTCATCAAAATCTACCGAAAAACGTGGGCCGATGGAAGTCATAGAAGCCAAGGGCACACGAATTCCGATTTACGACGCTGGAGGCGGCAAGGTGATTCTTTCCTATTATGCGGATGGAAGGCGGCGTCTTGCCAAATGCAAGAATCTTGACGCTGGCAGAAAGCGCGCCAAGGCTCTCGTCGAGGAGCTTTCAAAGGGCACAGTACATGTCGCGACGTTCACAGCTGTGCAGGCTGCGGCAGTGAACACCGCTGTCGATATTCTCCAACCGCTGGACATCGGTTTGACCGAGGCCGCCCGGCAGGTGGCTGCTGCCAACGAAATCCTTGGCGGATTTGGCACGATTGAGGAGGCCGCCCGGCTGCTCGTGGCTGAACGGCAACGGCACCAGATTCCCCGCAAGTTATTCGGAGAGGTTGTGAAGGAGTTTCTGGATGAGGTGAAGCCTCCGGCTCGCTCGTATCGTCATTGGTCAGATTGTTCCGGTCGGTTGAGCCTTGCGGCAGAAAAATTTGCCACGGTGCCGATTATGGATATCCGCACCATTGATCTTGAGAATCATTTGAACAGCCTCCAACGCCGCGTTCGCACAAGAGCGGGGATCAAAACAATCCCCGGCCCCGGCAAAAAAGCCACAGGTCGAAATCGTAACAACTACCGGGGAGTTTTTTGCAATTTGTTCTCCTTCGCTCAACGCTTGGGCTATCTGCCCCGAAACATCGAAACTGAGGCTGATCACCTTCGGCAAGCCCCCGACCGGGATGCAAATGTGGAAATATATCAGTCCGAAGAAATGCAGGAGATTTTGAACGGCCTTCCCGACAAATGGATTCCATTTGCGGCCATTGGTGCTTTTTCGGGTTGCCGAGCTGCGGAAATCCATCGCTTGGATTGGAAAGACATCGATCTGGAAGAACGGCATATCACGGTCGAAAGCTCAAAGTCGAAGACCGGCAAGCGTCGTGTTGTGCCGATCTCAGACACACTTTATGCCTATCTGGCTCCCCTTGCGCTAAAGACTGGCTGGGTGTGCCCCCATTACAGCCATGATTCCACCTTGTCACAAGAGTTTGGTCAGGCTTGGGAAAATGCCGGTATTAAAGTCAAAAAAGTCAACAATGGCTTCCGTCACAGCTACGCCAGCTATCGAATTGAAGAGGTAAAATCTCTTCCCCAAGTGGCATGGGAAATGAACACATCCGAACGGAAATTGCGGAACAATTATCTGGAGCTCGTGAGCGCAAAAAAACTGGTGAAGTGGAAGGCGATTATGCCGAGTTCCACACTGCCAAAGCAGTCAGGTGAATCGCTCAAAACTGCACGACAACCTAAAACTAACGCAGCATAATAACCTAGTGAGCGCACATCACGAGAATCAAAACAGATCAACTCCTGGAGAAACTGGTCCGGTCGAAGTTCGGCTCAACGTCGAGCAACTAGGAAGCCTTGACGCACCCAAGTCTTCCTAGTAATTTTCCTAGTATGGAATCCCTCGAAACCTTGCTGAACTGCCCGGAAGGCAAAACGCTGGAATTTAAACGCGACCTGAGTTCGCCGGAGAGGGTGCTACGCACACTGGTGGCGTTCGCCAATGGGGCCGGTGGCATCCTTCTTATCGGAGTGGAGGACGGCAGCAAGTCGGTCTTGGGCGTGGCGAATCCATCCAAAGAAGAGGAAAGGATTGCGAACCTGGTAAGTGACTCCATTCACCCGCCCCTCGTCCCAGAAATTTATCTTCTGCCTTGGCGGAAGGTTTCCGTCATCGCGGTGGAAGTTTATCCCAGCGGGCTGAGGCCACATTATCTAAAAGCTAGAGGGACTCCTGCGGGAGTTTACCTTCGAGTTGGATCGACCAATCGTATTGCAGATCCCGCACAGGTGCAGGAGTTACAGCGCTCCGTTCTTGGCCAGACCTTCGACGAACTGCCCATGTCGGCTCTGGACTCGGAAGCCATTGACTTCCGAGTTGCTTCCGAGTGCTTCGCGCCAAAGCGGAAAATCTCGAAGAGCGACTTGAAGGCATTGCAAATCGTCACCCGACATCAAGGTAAGGAAACACCTACAGTAGGCGGTGTTCTCCTATTCGGCAAAAATCGACGAGAGTTTTTCCCGGAGGCAACCATCAAGGCAGCTCATTTTGGTGGAAATGACAGAACGCTGCTCATTGACTCGGAAGATATAGACTGCGCCTTGCCTTTGGCGGCAGACGAAATTTTGCGATTTGCCAGAAAGAATCTCGCCAAGACGACGGAAATTACCGGCAGTCGGAATAGCGAAAGCTGGACGTTCCCACTTGTCGCTTTGCGAGAAGCCATTGCCAACAGTCTGGTCCATGCCGATTATTCATTGAAAGGCAGTCCGATTCGATTCGCCATTTTCGAGAATCGTATTGAGGTCGAAAATCCCGGGCTCTTGGTTCCAGGACTGACAACGATGGATATGCAGAGAGGCATTTCGAAATTGCGAAATCGAGTGATTGGTCGGGTATTCCACGAACTCGGCCTCATTGAGCAGTGGGGCAGTGGCATACAAAGAATGAATCAGGAATGCCAGAACGCTGGGTTCTCTTCTCCGGTGCTTGAGGAGTTGGGACAGAGTTTTCGGGTTACGTTCAGCAGAACCAGATCCACCCCTTCAGGACTGGAGACCAAGGACTCGAAAATTTTGGAGATCGTAAAGGCGACCCCTGGCCTGACAACGGCTCGAATTGCAAAACAGATCAATCTGACTCCGAGAGCCACACGAGATAGGCTCTCCAAGCTCGTGGAAGCTGGGAATTTATCAGTGGTTGGCACCGGCCCGCGCGATCCGAAAAGGGCCTTTTATCCTACTCAACGGTGAAGATTTAAAATTTGGAGGCGATGGACAATATGGCCTCATTTAGGAGTATAATCAGCTCAGACATACATCATGGCCTTACCGATAAATAGATTCCCTTTGCTGCTATCGGTGCCTTTGCGGGTTGCCGGGCCGCTGAAATTCATCGCTTGGATTGGAAGGACATTGATCTGGAAGAACGACACATCACGGTGGAAAGCTCAAAGTCGAAGACCGGCAAGCGTCGTGTTGTGCCGATCTCAGACAATCTCTATGCCTATCTCGCTCCCCTTGCGCAAAAGACTGGCTGGGTGTGCCCCCACTACAGCCACGATTCCACCTTGTCACAAGAGTTTGGTCAGGCTTGGGAAAATGCCGGTATTAAAGTCAAAAAGGTCAACAATGGTTTCCGACACAGTTACGCAAGTTATCGGATCCAAGAAGTCAAATCCCTGCCCCAGGTGGCATGGGAAATGAACACATCCGAGCGGAAATTGCGGGACAATTATCTGGAGCTCGTGAGTGCGAAAAAGCTACTGCAGTGGAAGCAAATCATGCCATCGAGGCCATTACCGAAAGCGGTTAAACAACTGGCAAAAGCTGCTTGATGAAGATACCCATTTGGCTTTTCGTCTTCGAAGTTCAGACAATACTATTCGACAATGGCCTCGAGAATTAAAATTCGGTTAAGTGAGCACCTGACAAAACCAGAGGCTGCTATTGAAAAAGGCTTTTCGGAACTGCTGGTTAACGACGTCGATTGCAACGTCATTCGTTACCTCGTCCGGTTCGGTCGTGTCGTCGATACAGATCGCGCCCGTGAACTCTGCATGGAGTATCGGCAGTCCGAAGAAACTCGAACGCTCTGGTCGCGAGCGACCTACGCTCCTGCCAAATTTTTATCCGATGAAGTTTTTTGGCGAATCCTGGAAGTATTCAAGTTTTTTTCAGAACCAGGTTCAGTCATGTTCACGAGTGGTGGCAGCGGCTCTGGAAAAACAACGGCACTGGCCGCAATCAACACCCCTTTCGATCTCCTCGTGGACGGCACTCTGACCGATTGCGACGGGGCCACAGAAAAAATTCAAGCAGTTATTGACCTCGGATTCACTGTGACGGTTCTACATGTTTACCTGCGATTCGATGAAGCTGTTCGTCGAGTCATTGACCGTGCCATAATGCATGGTCGGGCAGTAACGATGGACAATCTGGCAATGACACACTTTCGAGCGAGGGAAACATTTCTTAAACTGGCAAGCTTGTTTGAAACAAAGGCCAACTTTCGGATTGTCGATTCAAGTGACACAATAGAAGAGCTCACTTTGAAGGAACTACTGCGACGGCACGACAAGTCCCTTGACGAAATGAGGCAGGAGGCGCATGATCTAGTCAGTAATGAGTTCGACCATCTGCGCCACACCTACCCGGAAATCTATCGGGCAATCCTCCAAAAAGGGACGCGGACCTAAGGCTGTGGTTAAAAAGCAGACTCCGGGCTCCACACGCGCCAATCAGGCGGTATCGGAAATCATTGCTGGGGTTCAGGCGTTTCGTCGTCAGAACGCTTTCCCGAAGGTTTATTGAGTAGGGGTCTTTGTTCTTCTCTACTTTGGGAGGATCTTGGAGAAAACGTCGAGAGGGAATGCCGGTGTGGTGTCACTCGACCAAATGTCACAAATTGCAAAATGTCGGATATCGTCAGTTATTTCCAACGTTTTGAAATGAGCCAAATTCCCGGTTTTTACCGGAAAATCGCGCTGCGTGTTGCAGTGAAACTTGCCCCCAGTGCTTCAACGAGTTGGGATTTTCGAAATAACCTGTGTCTGCCCAGTTTGTAGCTGGGGAGCAGCTTGCGCTGAACGTATTGGTTGAATGATCGGAGTGGGATTCCAAGCCAGGCGGCTGCTTCCTTCGCCCCAATAAAACCGTCCTCGTTGGCCGACATTTCTCTCTCCACAGGGAGAACTGAAGATGCAGGCACGGGCAGCTTTGTGGCGAAAAACGCAGATGGTTTACCACTGAACCGCCACTTTTGAGATTTTAGCCGCATGGGATTGATTCCAGGAGAGACGCGCCGGTCACCAACTGACCGGCGCGTCGCTGTCTCAGCCGAGTTTGATTCCTGTGTTGCGGATGAAGTTTTTCGCTTGGGTGACGATGACTTGATCCTGTTTTTCAGCGGACATGTTGGGGCTGATGGTGGCCTTGATGCTTTTCACCAGGTCGGCTTGTTCTGGCTTTTCGAGCCAGGACTTGACCTTCGCAGTGTAGCTTTGTTTTTGCTCCTGATCCTGCATTTTACGCAGGAGGAACTTCCGCTCCAACTGCTCGCGGGGGAGTTCTTTCACGTATTCGACCAGGCCGGGTTCTGCCTTCATGAAGGCGTCCAGTCGGGTGTTAACTTCAGGGTTGATTTTGAACTGTTGTGCCAGCTCTTCTTTCTTTTTTGGTGATGCGATTGCCATATGACATGTTTGGTTGTGCCGGACGTTTTGACCTTGCGGTCCCGTAGCCCGACAGTTGGACGGTTTCGATTGTCGAAATTCAGGCTTTGGTGGCCCGGACCTGCGGGATGGATTCCTCGTCCTCGTCGTCGAGGACTTCGTTCTGCAATCCGCCGATTTGCTGGATGACGGATTTCAGGAATCGCTGGGCGATCTTGCGCGCGCTGAGACGTTGCATCTCCGCGTTCAGCATGGTTTGAACAAGCTGACTTGTGGGGACCCGGATTCCTGCTCTCTCGACGATTTCTGATGCCTCCGTGAAGGTGGCAAAGGTGTCCTCATCGAGGGTGACTGTGACGTTGGCTGGTTTGGTGGTTTTCATAGAGTGTCTTTGGTGAGAAATGCGTAGTGCTTGCGGCGGAGAAATGGGCCGGGAAGAAGGGATTCCCGCCTGCGGCGCTCCAACGATTCCAGTTCGGCAGTGAACTCGTCATTGAGGCGCATCTGGGATAGGAGGAATGCCTGGCTGTCGTCATCGTCATGAAGGAAAAGGACGATCTCACACGGGTCAGAAAATCCCTCCTCCTCCGGGAGCGGCGGCTCGACGAAGGAGAAGGCATCGTCGTTCGAGAATTCGGCGGGACTCGGAGACGGCGACGGACTTAAATCGGGCTGGCCTTTGAGGCGTTCAACCTCCTGCTGAAGTTCAGGCACTTTGGCAGCTTCTCGCTGCAAATCCTCAACTCGCTTTTGCATGGCACGGTTTTGTTCAAGGAGGGCTTCTGCATAGGCCTTTTGCTGAGCGTTCCGCTCTGCTTCATCGGCCTTCACATAAAAGCCGGGCGAAGAGTTGGACTTTGCCACTGTCGGTCCCAGAGGCAGCGCATAAGGTTCCGAGGGTTGGTAGTTCCAAGTGGCGGACTGTTCCTGACGATAAATCGTGTGCCGTTCATGCATTTGGTCAGGGAAATTTGGGTCGGTATAGCGACCCGCTGGATACGCCTTCACGATTTCGGGGAGTCGCACGCCCTGCATGTTGTTTCGGGAATCGGTTTCAACAGCGGAGCTTAATTGTATTTTTGCCGGTTTGTGGGTGGCGCATGCCGAGCACAAGCAAAGGGTGAGGATTGAGATGAGGTATTTCATGGGTTGGTTGGGTTTGATGGGGATAGACCGGTCGTTGCTTTTTGAAGGTCCACGGTTTGTGTGACGTAGAGGTAAAACAGCGTTCCGGCAGGAACTCGGACGTAGTATGGGTCGTTCTTCAGACTCTCCAAAAGACGCTGGGAATAGATCTGCCCTCCGGCTTGGATGCCTGCGGAAATCGCATCGGTAAACCCGCCATTCTGGATCTGAGTGGCTCCTCCAGTAAGGGGAGAAATCAGATTCGTCGTTTGAGGAAACGCCCCAGCTCCCGCCGAAATCATGGAGGCAAGCACAGCCTTCGCTTCCGCGTATTTATCTGAAGCGATCATGTAACCACGAAGGCCGGCGGAACCATCGGTTTCGCTCCATCCTCCCGGCATCACCACATCCGGCGCATAATCAAGAACAGTGCCCGAAAGTGGCAATTCCCGGCCATCTTGAAAGACGAGAACCCATTGTCTCTCGGAGCCAATCCGTTCGCGTGCTGCCGCCTTCTGAGCAATTCCATGAACTTCTGCCCCAGCCGGGATGATCAATCGACCATCATGCCAGACCTCCTCGGTGATGAGTCCGATGATCGGAGTTTCGATACTGGTGGAATCCACCGTATTGACCAGTTCACACCGGAGAAGCCGACCAAATGGAAGATACGATTCGCTGCGGGCTGCTTCGCGTGTGGCGAAAATGGCCTGGGGAATTGGCGGTGGTGGTTTCGGTGTCGATGATGGCCGCAAGGTTGAACTTTCTGCTGTCATTGGGGCAGGGGCGGGTGGCCGAACCGGTGGCGTGACTGGGATTTCCTCGGTAAAGGTGTATCCCTTCGCTGTGGTTGCCTGCGCGGGGACTGTTGGATTAATATCCGCAGTCGAGCGATTGCCTTTCCCTGAAAAGAGGAAGGCAAAAACTAAAGCTCCTGCCAGCAGGAAAAGAATCAGCCGACCGGCGGGTTTTTGAAAAAGTTCAGTCCAGAGTTTGCGGATGTTCATTTGAAGTCAGAGGTTTCGGCACGCACAACGAGCACGTTCCATTTGTTGTCAGGGTCGAGATTGTTGCGTCCGCCTTGTCCGTTGCCAGTGATGGCGAAGAATGCCGGGGTGACCGACTTTGGCGGCATGACGCCAGACGCATCCGCGAGCGATTGCGTATAGATCCGGTCTTCCAAGCGAACGGCCAAATCCTGCGGCTTGTAGAAAATGGCCCGGTCGGATGTGTTCTCCAGCTCCACGCGGAAAATCAGGGTGTCGTCCTGCTCGAACCGCCACACGTCGTGAATCCGCACTGTGAAGCCCTCATAGAAATTCGTGATGCTCGGTGCCGCGTGGAGAACCCCAGCCAAGGCATCCGGGCGATTCGCTGCAAAAAGTGGATACGCCTTAGCTTTATCCATCAGAGAAAGCAGCCGCTCCGGTACGATGGCGATGCGGCCTCCATCTTTTCCCCTCCGCTCATCCTGATAAAACGTCACGTTGTAGAAAGGCTGATCCGATGCCTTCAAATGCAGGACGTATGCCTTGCGGTTAAAAATCACCGTCAGATGATCCTCCGCGTCGGGTTTCAAAGCCCGGATGCTGAAATAGAAATTCCCCGGCGTGAACGAAATCAGAAATCCTGCGTTTTCCTGCTCCTGCGTCGCGACCGACTTTGCAAAGAGGCCGGAGATTTCCGCAGGAAACATGACCGTGGTCGTCCCCGATTTCGACGCCACCGGAATGTCGTAGATGACAAATTCATCAAGAGGTTTTTGAGTGATTGGCCCGGCGCAAAGCGCCAGAGGAAAAAGGAAGAATGAGAGGGCACTAGTAATTTTCATGCCCCCAATTTGGCACAGGAAATTTCGGGGCCTGCTCCCGATTGGGAGCAACTTCAACCTAGCAAGAGCGAGGCCCTATTCCATTCGAGAACAACAAAAATCAGGCACTTGGTTCGGATCTCATAGCAATCAGCGTGGAGAAAACGGGTGGGCTGGATAGGAAGTCAGCAAGGGCATTATCAGGTCGCAGCCTCAAAAAAAACTGTTCGCAGCACCTGGAATAAGGTAAAAACCCTCGTAATCTGAGGAAGAGCCCGGTTTCTATGAAATCAGGGACGGCCCTCCAAACAGCGTAGCTTCACATGTCCCTTGCCACCCATTCGGCTCCAAGTACAGCCGCTGCGTTTGATTACCAATTCGAGCGGGCACTTCTGTGGTTAGCAAAAAGCAAATCAGGGGCGATCGTGGGTGTGGAAACAGCTGACGACGTCGCCGTCCGTGAGGAAAATGGTATATTGTGGCTAGAGCAGGCAAAACACTCAGTGCTACCGGATGGGGAAACCTTCGGTGATCGTCGCAAGGACTTGTGGAACACGTTGGCTACTTGGATCGAGGCAATCGATTCCGGAGAAATCGACCTGAAATTAACGAGATTTTTGATGGTGACGAACAAAACATTGCCTGACTGCATCGCAATCCGCATCGGCAAGGCCAATCTCGATCCAGACATTGATGCCTGCATCAAGGACATGGAAATCGTGGCAGCTGCGCCGCCTGAAAGCATCCGCTCGCTTGTCGAGCGGGTAATGGCTGCCACCTCCCGCGTGAACCTGAGGGGACTTCTGAGGCATACGTTTTGTGCCGATGCCACATTTGAAACTTCTGGAGAGGCATTGCGGCAACAGACCATAGCCCATCTTCCATTTCCAGAGTGGTGTATGCCTGCAGCTGACTCTGTTGTTAATGAACTCCTCGGATGGGTGCATTCTGTGGTTCTGCGTCATTGGCAAAGTCAGAAACCCGGTTGGATATCGCGCAATCAATTTATCAACCAGTTCCATGCTATTCTGGATCTGCGAAAGCGAAAGATCACCCGCGAGCGTTCTGCGAATCTTATCAACATCGATGAGGACAAGGTCTCCAAGGAGAAGGGCAGTGCATTTGTGAAGCAGCTTTTTCTGGTTACCGATGACGCAGCTGAAGTTGATGGTGCAATTCGTGATCTCATCCGATGCAACATCGAAAAAGCGAGACTAGCCACAGAAGGAAACATCACCGACGAAGATTGGCTTTCTTTCGAAAGTTCCCTCCTATCTCGGTGGGAAAAGATTTGGGCTCGCATTCTGCGAATGAATCGCTCACTGGCTGAGAAAGATCAAGGCTACTTGATCTATACCGACACGACCGAGGATTACCGTGAAAACTTGGCAGGCACTCCAACTGAGCAGGTTTACTTAACGGCAGGCACTTACCACCGAATGGCGAATCAAGTCCACATTGGGTGGCATCCCCGTTACAAGGAAATAATGGAGGTCACGCCTGTATGATTGATGTCTTGTTTGAGCAGCGGGTGATTCAAAACACCGCTCTAGCGGCTGAGGCTATTTGGCAAACCGTTCATGAATATCACGAGGCCGTCAATCGTCAGTCTGGCGTTTCCTTTCCGCTCTTGTTCCTAGTCCTGCCGCTGACATTCCACCTGCGAACAGCGGCAGTGTTGGCGTCAAAAACTCAACCAGGAGCAATTTACAAGGCTCTCGCAGAGGACCGTGAATTTACAATCGGGCTCCAAGTGAGAATGCAGGCGATGTCAGGACGCACCTTTCAGGCCATATCGATAGGACTCCATACCAGCCTCCTGCACTTGGACAGCAACCCCCGGCGGGAAGTGCTTCCAGGGCGCAAAAGCTCGCCTGTCACCCATGTCACAAGTGATGTTAAGACAATCCTCGGAGCTGCCAAGCGAGTCGGACAAGCCTTTGCTGAAATGACAGTGCCCCAAATATCCACCCATCTGAACATTCGTTTTTAATGAAACTGGCCATTCTGAAAATCATCCTTTGGCCGAAAGATCAAAGATTTGAACCGCGTGTGATAAATTTTCTCCCTGGGAAGATCAACGTGCTGACCGGTGAGAGCGCTACTGGCAAATCTTCGCTCACATGGATTGTCGATTATTGCCTAGGCAGCGATAAGTGCTCAATTCCCGTGGGACTAATCCGCGATGTCACAGAGTGGTTTGGGCTGCATCTCCAGCTTGCAAACACGGAGATGATAATCGCTCGCCGAAATCCCGGCGACAATCAGACGACGAATGAGCTGTTTTGGGACGAAGGACAAAACCTAAGAGTTCCAGCTGTAGTTGGAAAAAACGCTCGAGTTGAGGACCTAAAACATCGTTTCAATCAAATATCCCAACTGCCCTCTTTGGATTTTTCGACTGATGACAACGTTGGATACGGGGGGCGTCCTAGCTGTCGAGATATGGCAGCTTTCAATTTTCAGCCACAACATATCATCGCCAATCCATACACCCTCTTTTTTAAGGCGGACACTCAAGAACATCGTGAAAAACTGCGGATTATTTTTCCTCTTGTTTTGGGAGCTTTGGACGCTGACACCTTGGCAAAGCAGCGTGAGCTAAAAGACACCGAAAGAGATCACGACCGTTTGCGAAGAGAGCTCGATGCCCGAATTGCATCTGCACGTGCCTGGGAAGCAGAGGTTGAGGGCTACTATCTGCAGGCGCGAGGGCTTGGATTACTTCCAGAATCATCCTCACCCCAGCCTGGGTGGACTTTGGAAAAGTACATGATGGAGTTGCAAAACATTCCAGAAACAGTGCGACGTTTAGATTTGCCGGATGTTCAAGAGGGGACTTCCGAAAGAGCAACTACTGATTTAACACGCCTGATTGAAGCAGAAGATCAACTAGGGCAAGAAATAGGGGCTCTTCGCCGAAGACTGGACAAACTTGATCAACTCAACTCTTCCATGGCTGAATATGGGGTTTCCCTTACAGCGCAAGAGGATCGCCTACAAGGCACGGGCTGGTTTGCTAAAAGCATATCAACACATCAGTGTCCCTTGTGCTCAGCAGTTCACAGTGAAGGCAACTCGAAAATTGCCGATCTACAGGTGCTCGCAGGTGAGTTTCAGAGTCTGAGCACTCAAGTTCAGCAAGCTCCGCCAAAGCTAGACGAAGCATTGGCAGAGCTTAAGCAGGAACTTCGTAGCCGCGAGGCAGAAATTACGAAGATTCGCCAAACTCGAAAAATTGTGGAAGGCAGTAATGAGGCTGAGGCGGCGCAGCGTCAGCGCATACGACAAATTTACCTTTTTGTTGGACGGGTGGAACAAGCTCTAGAGAATGTAGCAGCAAGCCAAAATTACGGCGAGCTCGGCGAAAAAGTTAATACACTTGCGAAGCGCATCGCTCAACTGAAAAGGGATCTCGATCCTCAAGCCCAAAAAAACCGACTGAATGCTGCCATTGATTCAGTTTCATCACGCATTGCTGCATATGCACGTATTCTTAAATTGGAACATGCGACCGAAAATGTACGCTTGAATGTGCGAGAACTAACCCTCCAATTCAGCCAGCTGTCTGGTAGAACTGACTATTTGTGGGAGGTTGGTAGCGGCCAAAATTGGCTGGGGTATCACGTCGCAACTCTCTTGGCCTTGCATGAGCACTTCCTCAGCTTAAATGACAGCGTGGTACCGCGTTTTCTAATGGTCGACCAACCGAGCCAGGTTTACTTCCCTGAGGGGTGGCCTACATCTGGGGATGAGTCCTCAATGGACTCAGCAGAGACATCGTCTGATATCGAAGGGGTTAGACGAATTTTTCAGGCGTTATCCTTATTCATTGAATCAGTAAAGGGGCAATTTCAATTGATCGTTACCGAACACGCCGGAGCAATTACTTGGAATCAGGTTGCGAATGTCAACGAGGTTGGCAACTGGCGTAAAAACCACGACGAATTTCTTATCCCGCAATCCTGGATTCCTAAAACCTAACTTGAAAACCACCAATACTTGCGAGTAGAGAGTGCCTCGCTAGAAGATTTGCTGAAAATACCGTTTGATGAATCCGCTTGTTCCGAAATTGGCCTTGAAAATCAAAGAAACGTTTGAGGAAGAAATCACTATTGAGGGGCAGGGGCGCATCAAGAAGAATGCTATTTTCCAAGTATTGCGAAGCCTGCGCTACGAACTGGCTAAGGATTTGGGAGGGCCAGTGTATTGCAGGTATCCTGGCTACACGGATGACGACAAGGCCGATTGCTCCGACCCCGGTCCTTTCAAAGTCATGGAATACCTCATTGACTTCTCGATAAGCCGCCACAAAATTCCTGAGGCTATCTGCGATGATCGCGCCGTGCCGCCAATGCAGACGGGAAGGTTCGAACTCCTCCTTGCGGCGGAGTCTGAACTTGGGGGCGACGCCGATGTGTGTAGAGACCTGCTCAAGCTTCTCATCGTTCGCAGTCATATTCGGTGTATGCTTTTCATGAAGCGAAGGAGCATCGCACGATGGACCGAGTTTAAATTAAGGATCATCCGAACCATGAAAAATCACGCCAGTTTCGATGAAGGAAAAGACGACTGGCTTTTTGTGGAGTTGGAGAAAGCAAATGGAAGGTGCTCGTGTGTCGTTTACACTCTGGGAGATGGTTACTCTGACCTCGTTGAGGTCTGACCGCATCAGCTATGTGTTTGAGTATTTTGTAAGAAAATCGCGGGTTTAGACGTTGTTGACGGTAGTGAGGTCGATTTTTGTGACCTCGGCCTTTTGGTGGATTTGCTTCCCGTTTACTCGCTACTCTGCGCATTGATGATCGCGGCGACTATTCGGACGGACTCTTTCAAGTAGAGCATCTTTATCATATTGCTAAGGCTCAATGTCCAATGTCGCCTCCGTTTTGTGCGGAATAGGCGGAATGACGAAAGAGGCATTCATGTCGGCAATGCATCCGGGTACGGCCCGAGGAAACGCTCGCCGTTGAAGTGGATCATGTGGTCGGGGTCTTCGGCGATCCAGACTTCGGATTCCCAGGCGATGTGCGAGACGAAGGTTTGCATGGTGCGGCGGGTCTCGAAGGCAGTGACGAAGACGAGGCCTGCTTTGCAGCCTGCGAACAGATCCTTGAGTTCCTTGCGGCGTTTGCCGTCCACCGGGCCGGC
Source organism: Terrimicrobiaceae bacterium (assembly GCA_041744075.1). Lineage (GTDB taxonomy): Bacteria > Verrucomicrobiota > Verrucomicrobiia > Chthoniobacterales > Terrimicrobiaceae > JAJTZA01. The sequence continues at coordinate 5,004 of JBGTLQ010000058.1, read as the reverse complement.
GCTGGTTACAACTTCGATGAGCAGGAGCCAATTCATAGCGGTGTGGTGGACGATGACATCGGGAATCTTGGCGGCGGGATCCAAAGTCACACCAAGCGCGGCCAAACCTGCTTTTTCCAAATGGACAAATTTGTTTTCGGTGTCGCCGATGTAGAGGACCAAGCCGCCGGGGGCGAATTTGGGGCAGAAGTGTTCGATGACGGCTTTGATGAGCAGGCACCAGCGGAACCTCGGCGTGTAGTGGAGCAAACCATCAGGCAAGATTAGGCTGTTCGCTGCCAAAAGGCGTTTCGGCAGCCGTAACTTCCTCGCCAATCTCTCCACTGAGCATGATAGATCGTCGCGTCGTGGAGTGACTACTTTGCGGTGAGAGATGACAGAATATCCCATGTTGGGATATTCTAGATTGGGTTGCACTATGTGGGCAAGTGCCAGAAGTTCCCGGATGATTTTCTCGGTTATTTTTTAGCCTGACTGCCGCAGAAGTTTTGGTGGCGCAGAGTTTAAAAGAGCAGTTTCGGTCTCAGCCCCTCACCTCCAGTGGAATCTCCAGGCCGCGAACTCTGAGGGCCGGATTTGAAAGCGGGCGAAGTTGCCCTCGTGCAACCCCGCCAACTCCGTCTCCGCCATTTCGATAAAGCGCCCGACCTCTGCCTCGATGGGCAGTTTTCGTGACTCCTCGCGGACAAAATTTGAGGCGGCCTGTTTGTCCATCTGGCCTTGCACAACGAGTGCGACCACCTCGCCGAGCATTTTCCGATGGCGCAATCGGAAAGGATCGGGTTCCCCCAGTGTCTGCCGGATAGCGGTGTAACGCGCGCTCGATCTCTCGTAGGCCCAAACAAAGACATCCAGCAGCAGCTCGATGCGGTTCAATTCATAGACGCCCAGCAGGCCATCCACATAGTCGCGCTGAGGCACGTCCACAAACGAGAGTGGGCACAGGTTAAGACGAATGAACGGAATGTTCGCCGCCAACCTGGACACCCGCTTGTTTACGTCCTCGAAAGGCTGGAGATAGGGCAAGTGGACCATGGAGAAAAATGCTTGCTCGAACGGGTCTTTTATTTTGTCGGCCTTGAGGAGGAACAGATCGAATGTCTCCTCGATCCGCTGCGGGCCTTCCATCGGATGGAACACGCTACCATCGATCCCCACCGCGATCTCCCGAAGCCGTCCTGCGGCGGCCGGGTTGGCGAAAAGGTTTTCCGCCAGCGCGGCGTGAAGGTTGAGGAGCGTGTAGCGGTTGAATCCGATCTGCGCCGCGTCCTGAACCAAGAGTTCGATGGCCCGCTTGTGGTTGAGGATCATTTGCGTCTCTCGTGCATCCTTACCCTCGCTGGCCATGCCTGCCTCCAAAAGCCGCTCCGTCTCCAGCAGGGAATAGGTGTTGCCCTCCAGTCGGCTGGAATTCCATGAGAGATCGATTAAAAGCCGGTCGAGAATCTGCCGGGCACGGGTTCCTGCGGGGAGCCCTTGCATGTGGGAAGCCCCGATTATCGCCAGGTGATCTCGAGCGGACGCAGGCACATAAAACGTCCGGTTTGGATCGTAACTGTTCAGAAAATTCGTGTTGTAGCCCGCTGGTGTGCGGTGGATGACCGCCTTCCGTACGGCCCGTCGCACCACAGCGGCCTTGATGGAAACCTCGATCTCCAGCGGAGTCGCTGCCACAGCACGAGGTCCAATCATTTCGGGCGGTTTGCTGGATTCCGCCACGCGATAGCGGGCGGTCCGCCCAGTGCCTTCCTGAATGAGCTTACCCTCAGCTACGAGCAGAGCAATCCATCGCTGGAGACTGCGGCGGGCTGGTCTAGGATTCATCGCCCCGAGCACGCCAAGTAGTGATGCTCCATCAGCAAAACTGCCAACCGTCCGCTGCACGGTTAGTAGTTGTTGGCTTGGAATCGGGCGTGGCATGGAAAATTCCGGCGTTGAATGATTGCGCCGCTACGGATCGAATAGTGGCGCGTTTCTACGGTTTGCGCCACTAAAAAGGCTGGTTGCGCCAGAGACAGAGGCCCAAAGGTAGGGAAATAGGACCTCGTAGTGGCGCGAATTCAGAATTAGAGAGGCTTTTCAGAATATTTGAAATCCTGGACGACGAGCGGGAGCCTGCCGTTGCCGAGGAGGTCGGGGTTGCGGATGAAGAGGAATTCTGTCTGGAATTTTACTGGCTCGCGGAATTCGAGGTTGTTGACGGTGCCCGTGCGGACGAGGTTGCCTTCGGCTCGAACGCTCACGGCTTCGTAGGATTTTCCTGATCCGTCGCTGATTTTGCGGGTGTCGAGGATGTCGATTTTTGTGACCTCGGCTTTTTGGTGGATCTGTTTTTCTTTGAATTCGGGATTCTGGGCCTTGTAGAGGGCGGCGGCTTTTTTCCGGGCGGGCTCTTCCAAGTAGAGGCGCTTCATCAGGTCCGGGAGGTCCGGGCCGATGGGATTGCGTTGCAGCAAGGCCAGGCAAGCGAGCCGGACGTGGTAGGCGTGGAGGTTTCCGGCGTCCTCGAATCCGAGAAGAGGGGCGTAGATCAACGTTCCACCTGGGTCGAGAATGACGACTTTTTCCTGCTGTTTCATGGCCTGGATCGTCAGATAGGGGGCGGCCACGGCGAACCCGGTAGCGAGAATGGCAAGCCCCATCCAGAACCGGGCGGCGATGAGGTTATTGGTGATGGAAGTGATGGCGGATAGTTTCATGGGAATCAGGAGTTACGGTTTGAGAGTGGAGAATCCGGGGGGAGGGGATGAGCCTTGGAGGCGTGGGAATGGAATGCGGCCTGGGCAGTGTGGGGAGTGGAAATGTTTCCCCGATGGTGGGAAACCGTGCCCCGGTCGTTGTCCACAACCGCGAATGTGTTGCTTGCGGTTTGATGAGCTGTCATGGCCGGGTTGTCGGGATTGGCAACGGCGTTGCTACCTGAGGAGGGTGGGGGAACAGGAGGAGGGGGCGGAACGTCGCTCGATCCACCCATGGAACCAGCAACATCGCTGGCAAATCGTCCTGCCGTGGTTGCTGCTCCGGTGGCGGCTTGGGTTCCTGCCATCGCCCCTTGCACAGCAGCCGAGCCTCCGAAGGTGGCAGCGGCACCTGCTGCCGTAAACCCAGCTCCCACGGCAAGCCCGGCGGCTTGCATGGTGCCTTGGATTCCGGCCTGAAGTGCTGAGGTTGTTCCGCTTGCCCCTTTCATGATGGCCCCGGCCACAAAGGGAACTGACATGTAGAAAAACACCGTGATCAGGGCGGCGAATGCCATGATGAACGGGAACATCAACCAGTTTTGAACAACGATCAGGTTTTGCGTGGTCTGGATGATTCCGCCAGTGGTGATTGGGAAAAACAACAGTTCGCTGATTGCGACGATGACGATGTCCACCAAGCAAATCGCTACATGCCACAGGAGGACTGTCAGCGAGGTCACACAAAACTGGACGCCGAAGGACTGCGTGAATGACAGAAACAGAAATCCCAGCAAGAGTGGCGACACAGCAATCAGGCCCGCGATGGCGAATTCTTGAAAGAACCGCAAGACGAGCAGCATGAACCGTCCAATGCCTTGGAAAAACATTCCGATGGCGGCGGGAACGATTTTCCCAATGTCCGCCAAGGAATCTGACGGCTGGTTTTCGATCCGGGAGCGAAGGAGCTGGACGAACTTGGCGTCACGGGCATTCGTGAACTTGGTTCGCATTTCCACAAAAGCCTTTTGGCCTCCCTCCATTGCGGTCGGGTAGCCCGCAAGCAACCCAACAACGAGGATGGTCTTGATGAGTGCGCCCAAGATGGCGCGGGTGTCCGAGCCTGCCCGCCAGCCCATTTCTCCGATACCAATGACGCAGAGGACAAAGGCAAACGGCATGAGGAGAGTGCGGATCTCGAATGCGGCTTCGTAGAGATTAGTAAGTGAGGTCATGATGCTTTTGGTGAGTTGATAAAGGGCGAAGCCCTCAGAAGCCTGGGGGAAGGTCGGTGTTATCTTCGGTGAAGTCGGGCAGGTCCGCCTCCGCCTGGGCAGCGAGTTTTGCGAGTTCGCGATTGCGTTCCCGGCTGATTTCATCGGCGGCGACTTCCTCCGCTTCCTTCCGGTTTTGGTTGAGCATGTGGAGCGATTCGACCTGTCCGCGAGCGGTGTCCACCATGTCATCGAGATCATTGAGTGCGGTTTGAGCCGTGGACAGGGAACCAACCAATTTCTGAACCTCGGCATCGTCCTGGGCATTTTTCAACTGGGTGTTGAGCCGGGCAATTTGCCGATTGAGAACTTTGCGTTTGTTCTGAGCGCGTCCGAGGAGGATTTCAAAACGAGAGAAAGCATTATCCACCGCCCGAAATCTCTTTAATGGATCACTGGAATCCCGGAACGAAGCGACTCCCTCGAAACTCTGGACCGTGGTAGATGAGAGATTTTTCCAAGTGTCGAGATTGATCGGCTCGAACAATTCACTCACGGTTGCGGAAAGCTCCGCTCCTTGCTGAGCGATGCCGGCCAGTTCTCCCAGCGTATCCACAATCCCGGAATTATCCAGGTAGTCGGAAAATAACCCATTATCGATAAGCCCGATGGCAGCAACCGGGTCACCTATGGCCTGCTTGACCATGTTTGCCGTTTCTAAATGCTCCTGAACCGTGACAAGAGTATTGTGAAGAGTGGCGAGCTTCTCCGCCCATTTGGCCTGCTCCCAAGCATATTTGAGGGAGTCGAAAATGTTTTTCTGATCCTGTCGGACCTCGACGCCGGGAGCGGTGACAACAAACTGGGCGTGATTGGCTGGTATGCTGGCTGCTGTGACAGCGGCGGTGATGAGAATGGTCTTTTTCATGGGCAATGATTCGGGTGGATGGATGGGCGGTTATTCGTAAATGGGGATGGTGATTTCGTAGGGAACGGTCTTGACCGTTGCGTTAGGGTCGGGAGTCACCGGCATCCGATAGAGAGAAACGCGTGGCTTCTTTTCCTCACGCTTCTGCATGTCCTGCAGGATCCAATACTGACGTTTGACCGTA
>JBGTLQ010000057.1:0-3618 GCA_041744075.1 Terrimicrobiaceae bacterium | reverse complement strand
AACTCGTCGGCCTGGGCGGCGGAGCGAATGTATTCTTGGTTCACCGCAAGAATCACCTCACGAACAGCAATGAGTTTTTTGAGGACAGATAGGACTTCCTCGACTTCCTGGGGCGAATAGCTTGCCTCAAAGGCTGATGTGTCACGCTCGCCAGTTTCTGCCATTTTCAGGAATGTGCGGATGTCTTTCTGGCTGCGGTTGGCGAGAGGGGCGAGGACGGAGTTGGAGGTGACCGCATTCTCGATGTAGCTGGCTTTGAACCATGTGTCATTTCCACCGATAATATCTCCCAGGTTGTAGGTATCGGCACGGTTTGCGAGCATGTCCGGGAGCCGGAATTTTTGGCCGGTCTCTGTGTAAGGATTGCCGGCCATGACAACCACCACTTTTCGACCACGCAGGTCGTAAGTTTGGGAACGTCCTCGCCAGACGCCTTCAATTTTGCGTTGGGCATCACACAAGGAGATAAATTTTTGGAGGAACTCGGCATGACAATGCTGGATATCGTCCACGCAGATCATGACGTTGTCTCCCATTTCAAGGGCGAGATTGAGTTTCTGAATTTCCTCGCGTGCCGCTGCGTTGGGCGCTTCCTCCGGGTCGAGCGAAGTTGTGGTGAAGCCAATGGCGGGACCATTGATTTTGACAAAAACAATGCCCAGGCGGCTGGCAAGGTATTCAAGTAAAGTGGTTTTTCCATAGCCTGGGGGCGAGACCAACAGCAGAAGCCCACTGCGGTCGGTGCGTTTGGAATCGCCCGCTGTGCCAATTTGTTTTGCGAGGTTGTCTCCTACCAAAGGCAGATAAACGTGATCGATGAGTTGGTTCCGCACGAAGGAGGTGAGCACCTTGGGCACAAACTCTTTGAGCCGAAGGGCGGCACGCTCTTTTTCGATGACGGCTTGTTTTCGGGAATGATAATCGCGGAACTTGGGAACGACGGTTTGCTCAAAAAAATCCAAGCGAGTGCGGAGGTCGAGATAATCGAATGTGTAGTTGCCAGCTTCGATGCAGGCGTGAGTTCCCTTAAAACCCATAAGTTCTTTTCGGGTAACAGCCGTAACAACCTTGTGGCTCATCGCATCGCCGCAGAAGATGACGGCTGCCGCCTCCTCCAGATAAGCTGCGGAGGAAGGGTTCTCGATAAGAAAACCCCGCAGCCAATCACGAATGATCTCGAATTGGTTGAGCGGGTGTTCGGTCAGACGTTCCATGGCATCTCGGAAAGCGTCCTCCCCGCCTTTGGTCACGAGGTGTTGACGGAACGCCGAAACGAGTTCATCGGCCTCACGGGCACAAACATAAGTTTCGCTGCCCGTGATTTCGAGGAACAAATATTCCGATGACTCAGCAGCCAGACCGGATGACGCGATTTTTGTGGTGGTGGCAAACTCTTCAAGTAGCACGCGCAGTCCATCAATGTAGTCGCGCTGGGTGGGATCGCCCGGAAAGATCCGGTTCTTCTCAGCAAAACCTTTTAGCCTGGCTTCCCATACCGACCGCAATTCGGGATCACAAAATTTCAGCCAAAAAACAACCGCCAGAGCCCGTGCTTGCGGTCGATAACGGGCCAATTCCAATCCAATGTGAGCAGCCAAGAGAGCCTCAAAGATTTGCGATCCATCCAAATCATGAATTCCCCGGATATATCCTTCCTCATACCGGCCAGCCATGAATTCTTGAACCAAAGTCAACCGCTCGGCATCGTTCATCGCTGCAACCTCAGAGAGCGGGCGGTCGGGCTGGGCTTCGAGTGACCTCAGCAAATGACTGGCCAAAGTTTCACCACGATAAACTGTGGGGTTTTCAGAAACAAATTCCTGATCCCAAACGTCACGTGTTTCCAGAAATTCCGGCGAAGTGATGGGATCAAAGTAGCGGGTTCCCGTCAGATGCACAAATTGCTCGTTGTCCCGGTGAACCACGGTGAGGTCCAGGGGTTGTGTGTTGACGTTAAAGGAATGACGCCCCAGTTGAATCACTCCTGGTCCGGATTTGAAAAGTTCCTGTCGATCTTTGAGCTGACGGACAGCCTCTTGGCCGAGGCTTTTGAGGCGGGTGGTGAGATCATCGGATTTTACCGAGTCGCCGAGTTCCAGCAATTGCGCGGCAGTTTCCCGCACCTTGCTGATCATCATGTCCGAAGCAAGATACGTGTGGATTTCCTCCACTGTTTTAAAGCCCGCAAGCCGATTGCCTACAACCTTCAAGATGCGGTCTGCTGCGGTCAATAAGGCCGAAGCACGTTTATTGCGGGCTTCGATGATGGCCACTTTCCGCTGTTCAAAAGCTTCGTAAAGTTCCGTGCGGCGATCAGAAATCTGAACGATGTATTCGTCGAAGTCTGCGAAGGCGCCCTCCATCTCCTCGATTTGAACGCTGATGCGATTGAGGTATTCCTCGCACTTGGCGGGGGTATCGCAGAGGTCAAGATAGCTGGCTGCCGACTGGCCGAGCAATTTCATCTGCGCAGAGAACTGGGCAGCCCCTTCTGCCGCCACCAAGGTGTGAAGGCGGTTTTTGAGAGCCCCGCGAACTTGGTTCAGTGTGGTGTAAACAGCCGTGATCCCATCAATGATGCGCGTGGTTTCGGTCGCATCACCAATCTTGAGGCTGTTAACAATCTCGATGAGCATCTCGAGGTCGGCGCTTGTTTGAGTGACCCCCGCCTCAATCGATTTGGCGTCAGAGACCTTGGCCACATTCTCGGCTGCCGTGAGTTGCTCAGAGGCAGCGAGGCGATAAGGCTCCAAGGCTTCGGGCTTGAGCAAATAGGTCACGCAGGTTTCCGAGAGTCGGCCTGTTTCTTCTGTGACCTGCTTCCCGAGTTCCTCAAGCGCCGGGATGTCAATATACCGCACCTCGCGGAGGCTGATCAGCTCCCCCGTGAGCGACCGCAGGGCCGCGAGATTTCGCACAAAGTCATCGAGGGATTTGAAGTTGGCACGCCGGATTTCTTGAAATCGATCGGTCGTGCGTTTCTTAACTTCGTCCACCTGACTGACGGCATCCCGTTGAAGTCGAAGGACCTTGTCAAATTCATCCACCGCCCGGTTTGAAGCCTCTCGCAGGTCCCGCAGTGCGGTATCAACCCCAAACCCCTCTTCGCTCGACAACCAGGGATATCCGTCAAGAATTCCGGTGCAGCGCGTCACCAAATCTGTGTAAAGCTCGGCATAGGGATTGTCTTTCCCTGCCAACGTCAAGATCTCATTGCACTCCGCAAGGCAACGCACAACTTCCCGGTTTCCGACCTGATACAGAAAGGCCTCGCGCTTTCCAGCTGGCTCAAACCCCGGTTGGTAGAACGGCGTCTGACGCAGTTGGATCATGTGATGTTTCTGCGGCTCATTGTCAGCCCGGAACAACACCAAGTGCCCATTCGGGAAGAGGGAAAATCCATGACAGGTGATCCTCTCCTCCACTTTCTGCGCGATGAGCCGGTAGGGGAGCAGAACGTATTCGCCTGTGGTCAGCGAATAAAACACATAAAGCGAATCCTCGCCATTCGGCGCGTTAAGAATTCGTTCCAGTGTGTGATCCTCGGCTTGCGAGCCGAACAATTTCAACTCGCCCGTTCCAAGATAGTAACCATCAGGAAATATGATCCCATGATCT
>JBGTLQ010000056.1:0-18466 GCA_041744075.1 Terrimicrobiaceae bacterium | reverse complement strand
CAGCGAGCCTCGGGTCAAAAAACGCCGCCCCAAAAACTATCGCCTCCTGACCAAACCCAGGCATGAGATGGGGCCTTTACCTCATAGAAAAGCTGGCGTCGAATGCCGTCCCAAAACCACCTTAAGTTAGCGCCATTCGGGTCAGTCCCATAACTTATAATCTTTCCTTGATCAGGTTCTTCAACAGCATGGAGACTATTGCTCATTTTCCCCAGGTTGCGAATTTCGCCGCCGCGACCAGGCGCTGCAACAGCGGCGGTGATGGAGTTTGCCTCGCTCGCGCCCGCTCGTCTCGCCCTCTGGCTGCCTACGTCAGGCTATCCCGGGTCTCTCCCGAGGCCCTGTGTTTTATGGACATCGAGACCGATGTAGAGTAGTTCTTTCATTGTGGTATGTTTGACTCATGCTTCGCATTTGCCATTCGGACTGTCGCCGAGCGACAGCCGGTCTTTCGTTACTCGTTTGTCAGTTTACTTGTTTCCTTTTTATGATTCAGAACGAATCTCCGCTCAGTACGGAGCCGTTCTTGCGGATAGGCCCTCACGGGCAGCCCGCGGTAATAGAACGACAGACACACCGCCCTTTTTCAAGGCCGCGCTCGCCACTTCAAACCGGGACCCGCAACCATAAAGTCTCGATGGAGAAATGAAAGCCGACTATCCCTTAGCACCTTTTCTTGATGCCCCGAGGGGAATCTTTGCTTCTTTGATCATCTTTGGGGCAGCGGCTTGCGTTGGTCAGATTATATTTATGTTGATCCACAGTGAATTTTGGGATCCCCATGATTGGACTGGATTCAGTTTTTATTTCAGCGGGGTAAGGGGGTCAGTGTTCAAAAATCAAAAACTGCATAGAGCCTGTCATGAACTTTGAGAAAACAATGTGTGAAGAGCGAGCATGATCGCTGAGAGCCAATGATAACCCGACAGGCTATGGCTGAGGCGCTCATAATCTCTTGCCAGTCGTCGGAAGCCATTCATCCAGCCGAATGTTCTTTCGACAACCCACCGGCGTGGCAGCAAAACAAAACCTTTTTTTGCTTCTGCCAGCTTCACCACGCAAAGATCGATTCCCCGTTCAGCGGCTTCTTGAGCCGGGTTGTCACCCGTGTATCCTTGATCAACAAAAGTTATTGTCACATTCTCCCCAGTGGCCTCTTGAACCTTTTGACAGAGCTCTCCGACTTGATCTCGTTCTTGTTCATTAGCTGGGGTGACTATCACCGCAAGCAGGTGGCCCAAGGTATCGACCGCAACATGGGTTTTAGATCCATTCTTACGTTTATAACCATCGTAACCAGCGCGGCCACCACTCTCGAGCACCGACTGAAACGTTCGTGCATCCAATATTGCGGCCGAGGGCTGATGTTGGCGTCCAGCAAGCAATCGAAGATTTGGGTATTGCAGCCAAGAGTCGTCCGATGGTGGTTGTTTCGCAAAGAGAGGATAATGCACCCAGAACGCTGAGTGTTTGTGTGCCGATAACGACTGCCTGCCGTGAAAGCAGATATGAGATCTCGTCTTTTGTAAGAATCACCAGACCCTCACGGATCGCAATTTCCTCAGAAAACTAGCCATTCTGAATCAGGTCCCCCAGCTCGAGGTTCTCGATCCAATCGAGAAAGGGGAGTGAGCCATCCGCGATACCAGCAACAGTGGCTGTCAGAGTTCCCTCATCCACGGGGTCCTCGGGCTGCAGGCCATGGATCTGTCTCGCGAAGTCCTCGATGATTGTGACCGGGATTTCAGTTTCCACTTCGGGGTGGGAGAGTTGTTCATGGATTTTTGCGGCCACTTCGCGCTTTTCGGTTCTTTGCAAAAAATCCTGCATCGCAATTTGTGACTCCGGGGTTTTTTCGGGGTGCGCTTCCAGCAGCCAACCTAGGAAGTCCTCCTTGCCACTGTTGATCTCATTGATGGCAAATTCCAACTGGGATGGGAACACCCGGCTGCCCGGACCCATTCGAAAAAGGTCCCTTGCAAAATCCTCCACCAATTCCTTGGGGACTTCCGCCATCTCGCGAAGCAACGCCGCATCCGGACTTGATTGAAACGGGCGGACGGAACTGAGGCCCATACCTAGATTGGGAGGAGGCTCCTGCGTATGAGGGTTGCTTTATTCAATATCATTGGGGGGTCGCTACGGCTAATACTCCACGTTCTGCCGCAGAATCTGACGGAAGCCAATAAGAATTTTTGGGAATTATTTTGCTCCCGAGCTGCCATCCGAGGGGTTCTCGGGTAGGACATCCTCTGCGCTCACATGACCGATGACGCGTCCGTCATCGTTGGTATTGTCCTGATGCTCGCGAAGTCTGGCGAACATCTTCAAAAGGTCAAGGGTGCCGCCAATGGCAAACCAGAATGTTGAGATGAGGCCGATGAGGCCAGCCACGCAGATGGCTGTGACAAAAAACATGATTGGCCACCAGTGGTCTGGCCAGGGCGCGATCAGGTTCCAAATCACGATGAGCAGGAAGGAACCAAACCCATAACCCAAGGTGTAGATAATCACCGACCACGAAAGGATTTTGTCACCTTTGGTAAAGTTCTGATCAATCCCGCTGAGGGCTTTAAAAATCGCGGAGATTCCATGTTTGCGAGCCGCGACGACCGGTGGCAACTCGACGACGTCATTGTGGCGGGCATACGCTCCGCGATGAAGCATGCGGTCCATATTAAATTTCTCGCGGGATGTCAGAAGTGAGATGACGACGTATCCAAGGATTGCAGAAATCATCGCAAGGAAATTCACTTCCTGACCGTTCATGAAGAACCTGTCTGGAGTGACCCGCCAAAGGATTGTTGGTTCCATCGGCCCCGAGATGGTTTCGATGACATTTGTGAAAGCGGTTAACACATTAGGAAAGCTGGCGAGGGTCGGGTAAATAAAACCAACCCAAGTATTGGTCAGCACAAATCCGCCCACTGCAATGATCGCTCCGAGGGTGAGTGAGACCCATGCTCCCGCAGCTGTTCCTCTCGGCCAGTAAAGGCCGAGTGTGATGACGGCTCCCGCCCCGGCCCAGATGGCACCAGTGATGGCAAAGAACATGAGGATGTAGGTCGCCTGCCCAAAAAAGAAACTGAAAAAGAACCCGTAGAGCGCCACAAGTGCAATGGCCACGCGCAACCAGAAAAGTTGCTCATGAGGGCTGAATGGCTTCGTGCGCAGCGGTAGCACGATGTCTTGAACCAGAATGCTGCCCCAAGAGTGAAGATAGGTCGAGTCGGTGCTGATCATCAGAAAAATCATCAACGCACAAAACAAACCAAGGACACCAATAGGCAGGATATCCCGCAATGCCATAGGGACCTGCATCTGATTTCGAATCGTTTCGACAGTTTGGAATTTTGAAGGATCTGTTTCTTTCAGGCTCGCAAGAGCGCCTTGCAAGTCGGCATCACTCACAGGGCCGACTTCGGGCTTTGGAACGTAGGCAGGGGCCACGTCCGTGAGCGCAGTTAATTGCAAGTCATGAGAGGTTTCCGAGGCACGGTCCTGAAAAGTTGCGCTATTGAAATAAGTAAAAGCAACCGCTGCGGTGAGGACGATCATCAGCGTTGAAAAACCGCCCCGCCATGTGCCCAGGATCCGCGCCATTTTTTGCTCGTGTGCATTAACCGCTGCTGCGTTGTAACCCTGGGCTCCCAACCACGCCAGTCCCCCGGCCCCATAAACGCTCCCGAAGATCCCCACAAAAACATAGAAGAGGTTAAAATCTCGCAGGCCACTCGTGTCAAAAGGGTTGAGCATGGACTGACCGGCCGGACGGGCACTGAGAGCTGGAGCGATTTCATTCCACCATGAAAATTGGGAGAGAAGTGAGAACACCACAATCAGGTAGATCGGGTAACTAAGCATCCCCATCACACAGTCGGTGGTCATCACCGTGAGTTGCCCGCCCAGCATCGCCAGAAGCGCCCCAACCGTCAGGAAGATTGCCATGATCACCGCAAAGGTCGGCCATTGCATGCCGAGAAATTCCAACTGCGCTGGGAACCCGCAGAAATAAACGATGAACCGGGATCCCACCGCAGGGAATAACCCGTAGTTGATGATTCCGGACAGTGCCGACAGGCACCCTGCATAAATTCGAAAATTTCGGCTGTATCGGATTTCGAACATCTGCCCCATCGTCAACGCCCGCGTCTCCCGGAAGCGGTAAATGCAGAATCCGGTCAGCGTCATCGCCAGCCCAATCGGCGTGGCAATCTGCTGCCAGAAACCCACAGCAAAACCGGATTTATAATACATTTCCCAGATGGCAACCACCGAGATTAACCCCATCGCGGCTTCCCCGGAGGAAACGGAAACCACGTAGCGACCCGCAACGCGGCCCGCCGCAAGAAAATCAGCCACCCCTTTGACAAAACGCTGGGTATAAAATCCAATCCAGCCAACGAGGGCCAGCATGAGAACAACAATAAGCCAATCCAAGAAATGCATGATTTTGGGGCTGCGTAGGATGCAGGAAGGTCACAGTTTTTCAGCCTTCCCCAACTTGGCAAGTTGCAAATAGAAGGTAGCCATCGCACGCGGACCAGCCACAAAATTTGGGTCGCTCGGATCGGACTGATCCGACAGATTGGTTGGATCTTTAGACCGCTGCGGCAAGTTCCGGCCAGATTTGGGCCCCCATTTTCATGCCGGTCATGTAGGCATCGAGAGAGAACTTTTCGTCGGGAGAGTGGGCGTTGTCATCGGGTAGTGCCAGCCCCAGCATGAACGTATCCGCTTTGAGGTATTTTTTAAAAGCAGCGACGATCGGAATGCTGCCGCCACCGCGGACCAGCAAGCACTCGTGCCCGAACCCCGCCTTGGCAGCCCGCATGCAGGCTTGAGCGAGGGGACCTGTGGGGTCCACCATGTAGGGACCGCCGCCATGGGACTCGGTGAGCGCCATCTTCACGGTTGGCGGGCAGATGGTTTTCAGGTGCTTTTTCACCAGGGAAAGAATTTTGTCAGGGTCTTGGTCGGGCACAAGGCGCATGGTCACTTTGGCACTGGCCCATGAGGGCACAATCGTTTTGCCGCCTTCTCCTTGGTAACCACTTGTCAGGCCATTGATTTCGAAGGTTGGACGGGCGGCACGCTGCTCGTCGGGTGTGTATCCCGACTCACCAAATAAGGCGGCCACACCGACGGACTTGCGGAATTTTTGCTCATGAAAAGGGGCCTTGGCCATAAGCTTTCTTTCGTAGGCAGAAAGTTTGACGACATCGTCATAAAAGCCAGGAATGGTGAGCTTCCCACGTTTGTCCCGGAGTTGGCCAAGCATCTGACAAAGCACCATCGCCGGATTATCCACCGCTCCACCGAACAGGCCAGAGTGTAGGTCACGCGAGGGACCATCGAGTCGAATCTCCAAGGGGGCCATGCCTCTCAGGGAATAACAAAGGGCCGGGTGTTTCATGCTCGGAATCTCGGTGTCCGAGACGACCAATGCTGAGCACGCGAGTTCTTTGGCGTTTTTGGGGAGAAATCCAAAAAGGGCGCTGGAGCCCACCTCCTCCTCTCCTTCAATCAGGAAATTCACATTGCATGGCAGGTCATTTCCGGTTTTTAGCCATGCCTCAACCGCGTTGATGTGAGCCAGGTGTTGGCCCTTGTTGTCACTGATTCCCCGGGCATAAACATTGCGACCAACCCGACGCGGTTCAAAGGGGGGCGACGTCCAAAGGTTCAGAGGCTCAGGAGGCTGAACATCGTAATGGCCATAAACCAGAAAGGTCGGCTTTTTCGGATTCTGATTGGGGGTTTTGGCAAAGACCACGGGGTAGCCGGTTGTTTTGCGAATCTCAGCTTTCAGCCCGGCGTGTTGGCATCGCTGAACGAGCCACTTGGCACAGCGGTGCATGTCGTCGGCGTGGTCTGATTGGGCGCTGATGCTGGGGATCCGCACGTAGTCGAACAACTCCTCAATATATCTTTCTTCATTGGCTGCGAGGTAGTCGAGAATCGCTTCGGGAAACATAAACAACGCCTTACATCGGCACATGGGGGATCGCAATCCTTTTCCCATGAGACCATGAACCCCAAGGCAAAGTCTTGTCGAGTGCCCCGGCTTTGTTCATGCTTTCTTTCAAGAATCCCATGAATAATTTCCGATCACTCGGTCTGTTGGTAGGTGGATGTTTGCTTTTTGGTGCGATGAACTCGTTTGCTGCACCAGCCGATGAGGGCGTGGAACGTCAGATCCCAGCAGCCCTGAAACCCTGGGAATCCTGGGCCACATGGAACGATCGCCAAAAAAACTCACCAACTCCATTTAATGACCGGAACAGGCCATTGGATTTCTGGCCGTCGGTTCTAAACCTCACTGTTGAGGCATCTGGCGGCAACTTCCAGTTGGGGCTGACAGTTTTTAGTGAAACATGGGTCCCGTTGCCGGGAAGCGCTGCCCTTTGGCCACAAAATGTGAAAGTCGATGGCGTCGCCCAACCTGTGATCGAACGCCACGGTGTGCCCGTTGTGAAAGCGGCTCCTGGGACAAGCCGGATCGAGGGAAGTTTTCCATGGACCGCCATTCCCCAAAGCTTGCCCCTGCCCAAAGAAATTGGGATCTTGGAGCTGACCTTGGAGGGACTCCTTGTGACAAACCCCTCATGGGGAGTCGATGGAACGCTCTGGCTGAAACGTGATGCTTCCACCGAACAGGCCGACAAAGATTTTCTAAGCGTCAAAATTTATGGCGTGATCGAGGATGGGATTCCTCTTTGGTTGAGGATGGAAGTCGAGCTATTGGTCTCGGGTAAAAGCCGGGAAGAAGACATTGGAAATATCCTTCCCGAGGGATGGAAATTAGCGGCGGTGCGGAGTCCTCTCCCCGTGGCCGTGGATGAATTCGGTCAGTTGAAGGTTCAAGTTCGACCTGGCAAATGGACCATGGAATTTGATGCTTTTCGAATCGATGATCTCAAAGATTTTCGTTTTGCTCCAGGGGTCAAACCCGCTGTTTCCGAGATTCTCGTCGGCTTTCGTTCCAAACCGGATTTTCGGATGGTGGACATCACCGGGGCTCCCTCCGTTGATGTGTCTCAGACAACCTTTCCAGACAAATGGCGGAGCTATCCCGTCTATCAATGGGACACGGCAACCACCCTCACCATCGTGGAGCGGCTGCGAGGCATGGGCCTCCAAAAGCCGCCGGGGTTGAGGATACAACGCGAGTTCTGGCTGGATGAAGATGGAAAGACCCTGACGTTTCGCGACCAGATCACCGGACAAATGCAGCAGATTTGGCGCCTTGATGTGGCTCCGGGCCAGGATCTCGGGGCCGTGCGTTCCGACGGACTTGGTCAACTGATTACTCGCAATCCAGATAATGGGGCGCCGGGAATCGAAGTTCGCACGCGAAACCTGAACCTCGAAGCCACCGGGCGCAGCGCACGTTCTGCCAATCTCTCTGCCACAGGGTGGCGGGCCGACGCGGACACTCTCACGAGTTCCATGAACTTGCCTCCAGGGTGGAGGCTTTTTGCCTTATTCGGAGCAGATTGGGTTGAAGGGGATTGGCTCACCGCATGGAGCCTCTTGGACCTTTTTGTGTTGCTGATTTTTTCGCTGGCCGTGTTTCGGCTTTGGGGTTTCGGTCCTGCCATCCTCGCCTTTGTGGCCTTGGGGCTTTCGTATCATGAACCATCAGCTCCCAGATTTCTCTGGGTGGCATTGTTGGTGCCACTGGCTCTCCTTCGCGTGGTCACTGCAGGCTGGGGACAAAAAATCTTGGTGGCTGCCAAGTGGCTGGTTCTCGCGTTGCTTGTGGTGGTCATGGTTCCATTTTTGGCCTCGCAGATTCAGCAGGCAATTTACCCTCAGCTTGAACCCAGAGCCTCCTTTCCTTCCTTTATGGCGACGACATTCTCAGCCCCCCAAAATGAGATGGCAGACCTTGTTGTCGAGGAATCCCAGGCAATGCCAGCAGCCCCTGATGCAAGCAGGTCTGACTACAGCTGGAAACGCAAGCCCGGTGTCCAAGACCAGCAACAGGACAAGAGCAACCTGCTTTATGATGCCCAGGCGCGGATTCAAACCGGGCCGGCCGTGCCCGATTGGACATGGCGTACGGTTTCGTTTGGCTGGAACGGGCCGGTCCAAGCCAGGCAACAGATTCGGCCACTTCTGATTTCTCAGCCTCTGGAGCGTGTGCTGACGCTTCTCCGTGTGATCCTCCTGCTGGCCTTGGCGTTTGTGCTTCTGCGCGTAAAGGGACTTGCTGGAAAATTATTTATGGGTGGGGCGAACGTTGCGGTCATCGTCATTTTGCCATGGTTTTTTTCGGCATCAGCCATGGCCCAATTTCCTGAACCTGAGATGCTGGAGACCCTCCGCGAGCGCCTTCTGGAAAAATCCGATGCCTATCCGAATGCGGCAGCCCTCCCCTCCGTTTCACTCAGCTTGGTGGATCGAAAGCTGACCATTGAAGCAGAAATCCATACGGCAATCCCCACGGCAGTTCCACTTCCGGGCCGATTGCCGGCTTGGTCCCCGGTGAGTGTGATGATTGATGGCAAGCCCGGGGCAGCCCTTCGAAGAGAGGATGGATACCTATGGGTTTACCTGCCAGCAGGCGTCCACCGCGTGACTTTGCAAGGCCAACTCTCCGAACTCACCGAATGGGAGTGGACATTTTTGCTTCGACCGCATCGCGTGGTCATCGATGCGCCCGGGTGGGCCATATCAGGGGTGAAGCCCAATGGGGTTCCCGATCAACAGGTGTTTTTCGCCCTTCAACAACAAGCTGCCGCCGGTGAAGCCACCTATGACCGCCAAGATTTTCAAAGCGTGGTGGTTGTGGATCGGAACATCGAACTAGGATTGGTCTGGCAGGTGCAAACGACGGTTCGTCGCCTTTCCCAGCCTGGCAAAGCCATTGTTCTCAGGGTTCCCCTGCTCCCCGGCGAAAATGTGCTCTCTGCCAATGCCGTTGTTGCGGAGGGGGCCATGGAAGTGCGCCTTGGGGCGCTGGAAGATTCGTTTTCATGGAGCAGCGAACTCTCCATCGTCCAGGAGTTGACCCTGACCACGCGCAAGACAGATTCTTGGGTTGAGCGGTGGACGTTGACCGCTTCGCCCGTTTGGAATGTGGCCCTCACCGGCCTTCCTCCAGTCTTTGAACCTTCCAACCCTGAGCTTGTCCCTGTCTGGCAGCCGTGGCCAGGGGAGAGCGTGGACCTCTTCATTGGCCGCCCCGAGGCAATTCCAGGTGCAACGGTCACCATCTCAAAAGTCGAACAAGAAACTTCCCTCGGAATACGTCAACGCGCCAGCCGACTGGATCTCACCCTGCGATGTACGCTTGGCCAAGATTTTGCTGTGACTCTCCCTGGGGACTCCGAGGTCACGACCCTAGAATACAATGGTCAATCCATTCCCGTGAGAAAAGACGCAGGAAAAATCATGATCCCTCTTCGCCCGGGCGACCAAAACTTGGGGATCGCATGGAAAACGGATCAACTGCTTGGTTTCAAGGCTTCAAGCGACAGAGTTCTTTTGCCCGTCCCCAGCGCCAACATTGAAAGTGTGATTGTTGTGCCTCAAAATCGCTGGGTGCTATGGACGAATGGACCACTGCGGGGGCCCGCCGTTAGGTTTTGGGTGATCCTTGCCACGGCCCTGATCGCAGCCGCTATCTTGAGTTGGCTCAAAACCTCGCCTCTGCGTCTCTATGAATGGATGCTCCTTGCCATTGGCCTCACGCAAGTTCCGCTGCCCTCTGCGCTGATTGTGGTTGGTTGGCTGTTCTTCCTAGTTTGGCGGGGAAGGGCCTCCTTCACCTCACTCCCTGCGATCAGGTTCAACCTGCTTCAGGTCTTTTTGGTCCTGCTGACAATCTGTGCCCTCAGTGTTTTGGTCGCGGTGGTCGGTGCGGGACTCCTCGGTAATCCAGAAATGTTTATTGTCGGAAATGGATCAACATCAGATGCGCTCCGTTGGTATCAGGCCTCCAGTGGTGAACTCCTCCCCCAGCCCCTATGTTTCTCGGTCTCAATCTGGTGGTATCGGATTTTTATGTTGGTGTGGGCGCTTTGGTTGGCGGCCTCACTCATCCGCTGGCTGCGTTGGGGCTGGCATCAGTTCAGTGCCGGTGGTTGTTTTCACGGGAAAACCAAACTCACCACCCAACCTCCCCCAATTCAGTAACGGAATTTTGGAGGTTCCGCCGGAGTGTTCGAAGGCGGAGGTGATGTGGGGGATGCGATATCTTCCAAACCAATATTGAGATCAAGTTCAGGCGGAGGTGCCGATTCTGGAAGAGGAATATCATTCACTTGCTGACCGCGATAGCGGGGGCTGGATGATGTCCTTCGTCCTGAGCTTTCCGAGGATCCAGTGGACGCCGAGGCGGCTGGTTGAGGGGGCCTTGGCGGCGCAGGCACAATATCTTCATTGGCCAGATAGCCCGTGCGAGAATCTTCGAGAAGGACAAAACTGTATCCCATCTCCTTCCGAATCAGCTTCACCCGGTCTCCAACCCGCAGCGTCGCATCAGGACCACGGCCCTGCATCGGACCCAGCTTGTAGAGGGATGCAAAATCCCTGATCACCGAATATTCTGGAGCCTCCTCGGGTGCATAGGTTTGGGTCGCACAACTGGTGAGAATGGCGCAGATGACTGGGATGATCGCGATGCGGGTCAACATTGGTGCCGTCACAATTAACAATGTCCTTGCCCGCGTGCAAACAAGAGTTCTGCGTGGTAGATTTTCTCAACAGCTCTGGCGCTTGCGCTCGCCGCGAATCTTGACAAACATTGGATTCGAGCGGCAGCACCAAAATGTATCGCAAGATCCTTGTTGTTAGATACTTGTGATATGGCAGCCACAAAACTTTCAGGCAAATCAGGCTCGCACAGCATGCCATCCTTCCCCCCACGAAGCGCGGAGAAAATATCTGGCAAGTTTGATGAAACGCATGGCAATCCTGAGGCCATGGCCTCGAGAAGCGCCATGGGGAGCCCCTCATAAAGCGAGGGCAGCACAAAGGCATCCAGAGCGGCATAAAAGCCTGCACGATTATTAACCTGCCCCAAGAGCCTCACCCGATCTCCAAGATCGGCTTCCTTGATCTTGGCCTCAAGGCTCCGCCTTTCAGGTCCCTCCCCGGCAATCAGAAACTGAAATTCCGGCAACTGCTTGGCCAAAAAAATCACCAGTTCGAAATTTTTTTCAGGAGCCAGGCGACCCATGCTGCCAATGGTGAATGTGTCGGACTTAATCCCCCACGTTTTTTTTGCCTGAGAACGGGCTTCCGGCGTGGGAGGTTGGAAGGTCTCTGTGTCGATCCCATTGGAGACCACGCTGACCAGATCCGGTGCGATCCCCTCCCACCCTGTAAGAAAATCCCGCACGCCTTCAGAAACGGCGATGATTCGTTGAGAGGCAAAATGCGCGAGGGCATCCGGCAAAAGTGAGGCCATCCCGCGGAAACGAATGTCGCCACTGGCATGATCATGGGAAATACGAACCCCACAACCCAGAGCTGCAGCAAGTGGTTTGGCAATCCAGTTTGCGCCCTGAAGATGAAAGTGCAGAATGTCGTATTGCCCGCGTTTGATGAGTTTTCCAAAGCTCCAGAGATATGATGGAGGCCAACGCGTTGCTGAGAGCGAGTGAACGGGAACTCCTATTTCCTGAAGCGCTTCCGCAAAGGGTCCCCACCCATGCATGGTGGCGACTTCACATTCAACGTGGTTGGCATCACGATTGCGAACGAGGTCAAGCACGGCGGATTGTGCCCCGCCAAGCCCGAGGTGATCGATCACATGCAGCACGCGGGTCATTGCGGCAGGCCCTTCAAAAATGCGGACACGTTTTTGGAATTATCGTGCCATGCTGTTAGAAAGCTCCGCGCCCCCGCTGCAGCCGCAGCGAGAGCCGCCGGATTTTTGATCAGCTCCGATGCCGAGCTTTGAAAGAGTTCGATCTTGCCGCCGGCACATGTGCCTGCGCCGAATTTTGAGATCATTCCATCGGGGTTGCAAACAAGGGAAACAATGGCGGTGCCTCCAAGTCCGCTGTGAAGAAACGTGTTGGGGACGCCCTCATCCGAAGATGTGTTCACAAAAACTCTGGCTGCATCGAAGTGCTTCTGGATGTCGCGGTATGGCACCCCATCCAGAAATTCGAGCCCGGAAATATTTTTGGCCCTGGCTCGGATTTCCTCAAAGAGCTTTTGATCCTGTGGCGAGCAGATCATGCGGGCCGTGCCTCCCGGCATTTTCTCAACCACATCAAGAAACAGGTGCGGTGCTTTGACGGCATGACACCTCGCAACCCAAAGGAAATCCACGGACTTTTGGTGCGGCTGGGGGGCGCGGGATTCTTGCAGCAGCAACCGGACAACCTGGCAGGACATGCCTTTCTTTCGAAACATGTCAGCCTGGTGTTCTGTGATCGCAAAACGGGCATCCGCAGCCCTCAGGCCCCAATCAAAGGCCCACCCACGAATCGGATTGGAATTCCTAAAACCGCCATCAATTTCGCTGTCCAATGCACACACATACACGACCTGGAATTTGAGAAATCGGCCCAGCAAACAAAGCAGCGACAGCCAAGTTGTCCAACCATACACGACCACAAAGTCAGGCTTCTCCTCGCGGAGAATACCAACCACTGGTGCAACGGACTTAAGCGTGTTGGAGAGGCCTCCGGTGTCAAAGCGCCCGGCTCCTCGAATTCTCACGCCCTGCCAGACAACCCCATCTTGGAAACCGTCCTCCGCCGCAATAATTCCCACCTGATGGCCTCGTTTGACCAGTTCAGAAGCCAGGAGTGCCACTTGGAGTTCTGCTCCCCCTGATGCTTTTTTCGAGGCGGGATCCAAAGCCCGGTGGGCATACCCGGATAAAAATAAAAATCTGTGTATGCCGCCGATGTTTTGTCCCGACATCAGATCCGGAGCTTGCCTGCCTTGGACAGCAGAATGGAAACCCAACGGGTGGACGGAAAGTTGGCCATGATAATGACAGCAATCACCGTGATGGGAACGCACAGAAACATCCCCACAACACCCCATAACATTCCCCACAAAATCAGCGACATCACCACCACCAATGGGCTGAGGTTCAGGGTCATTCCCATCAAGTTGGGTTCAATCAAATTTCCCAAGGTCTGCTGAATGATGGTGATCCCGATAAAAAGAACCAACACGGGACGGAGGCTCTCAAACTGAAAAAGCGCCAAGAGGCTTGGCAGGATGGTCGCCACGAGAGACCCAATGGTTGGAATGTAGTTGAGGATAAACACCAGCAACGCCCAAAATTCCGGGAGGTCCAACCCAACCCACCGCATCACCGCATAGGAAAGCAGCGCCGTCACCAAACTCACAAGCGTCTTCACCCCAAAGTAGGTCTGCACATCACGGTCAATGCGACTCAGCATTTCCTCCACACGATGCCGACGGGCGTCATCAGGGAAAAGAGCTTGGATTTTTGATGGGATGTGACGGCTTTCGATGAGGATAAAAATTCCAAAAATCACAATGAGGGTCGTCGTTTTGAGGAGGGCCGCCAGGTTTGTGGCCACGAGGGTCAGGATGCCGGGAAGATCCACATCCCGGACAAATTCCCTGAGCGCCGGCGGCTGCTCGACACCGAGCCGGGCAAACATATCCGCCTGCAATGCCAGTAATCGTCCTTGGTATCTTGGCGCGATTTCTGCCACTTGCATGGCATTGTCTGCGATGATGGAAAACAGTAAAAAGCTCAGTCCGATCACGGCCATAAATGCGAGCATCAACGAAACCGGCGATGGCAACCCGACCCCTCGGACCTTCAACCCGCTGATCCAGCGCTCAAGCACCTTGATGAGGTAAACACCGATCAACGCGATCACCAACGGAATAAACAGGTCTTTGCCTGCACGAATCAGGACGATCACAATCGCCAGGACAACCATCCAGCCTGCGGCCGCCAGCCCACGTTGACGCCACGGTTGTAAATCTTCGGTTTTTTGAGTCATCTGGAGAACGCGCATTTTACGAAGCCAATTCCCCACGTCGAGCTTGTCTTTGCACAGGAGAGCAAATGTGGATTATCTCGGTTTCCTGCTTGAATCCTTCGCTGTGTGCTGTCATAGCGCAGGGATCGATGAAAATGTTTGCCTTCTCCTTCTCCCGGCTTTTGGTGGTTTTGTCAGTGGCGGCCTTGCCCGGCTGTGCGGTGATGGAAAGTTCCGGGAACAGGGCCGAGCAAAAGCGGTCGGCTGCCTTGAGGGACCAGGCGGCTGTGGAACACTCGCTTTATCGCAGCGTCGCCAACTGGAAAAAGAACACCTACAAAAACCAAGCGCTCCTTGATGCTGCCACCCCGGACCGGGTGGCCATGGAAATTTCGCTCAATGAGCAGAGGGGCCTTCTCTTGGTTGACGGAGCCATCGCGATGGATTACCCTGTTGCGACGGGCAAGAGATCCCATCCCACACCACCGGGCAGCTACACGATTCTAGCCAAGCAGAAACAATACGCTTCGAATCTCTATGGGAAAATCTATGATGCCGAAGGCACGGTTGTTGTCGCTGATGCCGACACACGCAAAGACCCTGTCCCCGAAGGAGGCAAGTTCGAAGGATCCAGCATGCCCTACTGGATGCGCCTGACCAATTCCGGCGTTGGGCTGCATGTTGGGTACGTGCCGGGGCGGCCGGCGTCGCATGGCTGCATACGCTTGAGGAATGACACCGCCAAACAGCTTTTTGCGTTAACAAAAATTGGCACACCCGTTGTTATCGCGGGCCCCATGCCAAGTCTGACTCCTTAACCTTTGGGCCATGGCGCACGATCACAGCCACGAGGCGGGGCACCACCATCACGCGCCAAAGGACTTTGGCAATGCCTTCCTTCTCGGGATCTTCCTAAACGCCGGGTTCATTGTGATCGAGGTGGTTTTTGGTTTATGGAGTGGTTCCCTGGCTCTCTTAGCAGATGCCGGGCATAACCTTGCCGACGTTCTGGGATTGGTCATGGCCTGGGTGGCAACTCTTCTGATCAAACGAGCTTCCAGTGAACGGCGGACCTACGGCTGGAAAAGATCGACGGTTCTTGCGGCACTTTTTAATGCGTTGCTCCTTCTCGTCGGTGTTGGCGTCATCCTTTGGGAAGCCATCGGAAGATTCAGCGAGCCCGCCCCCGTGGCTGGATTGACGGTGGCTTGGGTGGCAGGCGCCGGGATTCTGGTGAATGGATTCACGGCTTGGCTGTTTATGTCCGGTCGCAAGCATGACCTCAATGTCCGAGGCGCCTTCCTTCACATGGCTGCTGACGCCGCTGTATCTCTGGGCGTTATGATCTCGGGCCTTGTGATTTTTTTCACGGGCTGGACATTACTCGATCCGGTGATCAGCCTTATGATTGGTTTTCTGATCCTTTGGAGCACCTGGGGACTACTGCGCGAGTCGCTTGATATGTCCATGGATGCAGTGCCCACAGGCATCGATCCGGCCGCCGTGCGCGCCTATCTTGAGGCACTCCCAGAGATTCAAAAGGTTCATCACCTGCATATCTGGCCCTTGGGCACCACAGAAACTGCTCTCACAGTTCATCTCGTCAAACAGGAGCCGAATCTTGACAACGCGCTCCTCGCGCAAATCGAACAACAATTGGAGTCACGCTTCTCCATCGGGCACGCGACCATCCAGCTCGAGGCTCCCAGATAATTGGGCCGCCTCCCGAGGAAGCTGGCACCGGGACCCCGGCACCAGCTTCAAGGAAATCAGAAGGCGAAACGAAGGCCGCTGCGCAAGTTGGCAACATTGCCGGTTCCTCCATAAAAATAGCGGCCATCAACAAAGAGTCCGATATTATTTGTGAGGCGATATTCCAAACCGCCGCCGACATTGCCGTATCCAATCGTGGTTCCATCCCAACCAGCTCCGCCACCAACCATGACATAAGGAGCAAGGTTTAATGAGCAAATGGGGTAACGTACGAAGAAGTTACCTCCAAGTGGCATGTGTTCAACCGTGCCACCATTGTCATACCATGCGGCTTCATAACCAATGCCGAAATACTTGGCAAAAAAGAAGTTGAAGCCAAAACCGCCGCCGGCGCCCGTCTGGAAGCGGCTGTCGCTGGATCCTAAAAATCCGGTGTAGAAGGCATCGATTTGGAATTCCATATCCCGGAATCGGCATTCTTCAGTTATGACTGGGACATCCTGTTTGAAGGATTTGGATGATGATCCGGCCATGGCCGAGGTGAGTGAGGCAACTGCAAGAGTGCCCAGCAATGCGAATCGGGCAAAAGAGCCCGTTTGTTTTGTTTTCATGTATTTGTTTTTTTGGGTTTGGTTAGGAGTGCCCCATCGAAAGTCGAAAGGACACAAGAACCAGCATCATCGAAAATTTGGGCTTCCCGGAAATAAGGTGTTTTCCCCATACCGCTTCCCCGCAAGAATCAGCCTTGGAATCTGCGGCCTTGGTCGCTAGGAATGCACTCATGTTGATGCAGGAAATCCCAGCGACTGATCGTCCGCGCGAAAAGTTGACCAAACTCGGCGCGGCTTCCCTGACGGATGCGGAACTCCTGGCCATCTTTTTGAGAACCGGCAGGCCTGGTAAAAGTGCCATTGCCCTCGCGCGAGAGTTGATCGAGGCGAGAGGATCCCTGCATGGCCTCTCAAAATGTGGTGCTGCAGAGCTTGCAAAAACAACATCCGGCATTGGGCCAGCTAAAGCAGCCGAACTGTGTGCAGCAGTGGAATTGGGGATCCGTCTTGCACGATCCGTTGACACCAACCCCCTCCTCGATTCGGCGCAGGCGGCCTATGATTATTTTGGAATGAAGATGCAGACCCTCGATCGCGAGGTGCTCAAGGTGGCGTTGCTGGATACCAAACTGCGCCTCATTCATGAAGAGAGTGCCTTCACCGGGACCCTCAATGAATGCGTGGCTCATCCGCGCGAAATTTTCCGCGCGGCAATTATCCACCGTGCTTTTGCAATCATTGTGATGCATAATCATCCTTCTGGAGATCCCTCACCCAGCACGGCTGACCGAAGCTTGACAGCTCGCCTAAAAGAGGGAGCTTCCTTTCTTCAAATCAACCTTATCGACCATATTATCATCGGAAACGGAGACGGCGGGCGCTTGCCATTCTTCAGTTTCCGTGAAGCAGGACTTTTATGAGTATTCACCCCACCGCCATCATTGAACCCGGAGCAATTCTTGCCGAGGATGTGGAAATTGGGCCTTGGGCCTATATCGGAGGTAGCGTGACGTTGGGGGCGGGTTGTGTGGTGCAGGCCCGCGCCACCTTGGACGGAAGCGTCGAGGCTGGTGAGCGAAATGTTTTTGGATTTGGCTGCGTCGTTGGTGCTCCCCCCCAAGATTATGCCTTCAACCCCACTCAAATCTCCGGCGTTCGGATCGGATCAGGAAATGTTTTTCGTGAATATGTTACCATCCATCGGGGCACAAAACCCGACACATACACGGTTATTGGCAATGACTGTTTTCTGATGGTGGGGGCCCACCTCGGGCACAACGCCCAAGTCGCCGACCGAGTGATCATCACCAACAATTGCCTGCTTGGTGGTTACGTGAACATCGAGGAAGGCTGTGTGCTTGGGGGAGGTGCCATTTTGCATCAATTCCTGCATGTGGGGAAATTCGCCATGGTGAGTGGCGGAGCCCGGCTCAACAAAGATGTCCCTCCCTTTTGCATCGTTGATACCAAAAACGTGCTTTGTGGAATCAATACGATTGGACTCAGGAGGGCAGGTTTTGCTCCAGACCTCCGCACCGAACTTCGCAGAGCTTTTCGCAAAGTCTTTCATACCAACCTCAACGTGAGCGAGGCCGTCGCACTCGCAAAAACGGAATCCTTTTCCCCCGAAATCTCCGAGTTTTTTGATTTCATCACCTCCTCCAAACGTGGCGTGGGTTCCACCAACCGATCCTACGCCGACGAAGGCGAAGGCCGAGCCCCTGAATAAATTTTTGCAACTCTTTCGGAATTCTGGAGTTTTATGAAATATGAAACACCTTCCTTCCCTCTCACTAGCCATTGTTCTTCTCTCCACAACCCTAGTCTCGGCGGACTCGAAAAGAACCGCTGAGTTCCTTCTCAGCGACCCCAAGGCCTATCAGGACCAATCCATCACTCTGGATGTTGCGATGGTAAAACCCGTTCGTTGGATTAGTCCTCTCCCGGAAATTGCGTTTTTTCACGCACTGACCATTGATCGCAGAGACAAAAAGCCAGGGGGTGGGATTTTGGTCGCGGTGCCATCGGGTGAGTCTGCACAATTCGCCAAGAAATATGGCACCGACTTTGAGAGAAGAAATTCATCGACCACACTCCGAGGGACTTTCATAGCGGCGGGAGGTCGTGGACCTGGACACCGCGCAGTCTGGGTCATTGACACAACCGGCAAGTTGGACTCACTCCTCAAAGAACGCAAAGCCGCCCTTCCTGATGACGCGGGTGCAGACTCCAAGGGAAAGGAACGTCCTCGCGGTCCTC
>JBGTLQ010000055.1:0-4297 GCA_041744075.1 Terrimicrobiaceae bacterium | reverse complement strand
CTACACATTTTGAAACCAAGAACCTAGGCTTCACGTTTATTGCGACTCCGAAGCTGGTAGGAAGCAAGACGGTGGTCAATGGAAGCCTCCAGATTTCCGAGTTCCTTGGTCATGTTGACGGCGACGCAAAGCCACCGACTTTCCAGACGCGCGAAGTCCGGGTTTATCGAGAAATTGAGAGTGGCACAGCGGCAGTGATAGCTGTGCCCAGTCACCATGAAACTAAAGACTTTTCTTCAAACCTATCGCCTCAGCCTCAGCTGCCGGAAGGCGCAAAAACGGAGAATAGACTTCTGCTTCTTTTGAAAGCCGGAGAATGGAAACCAAGGCAGGTTCTGCCAAAAGAAGAAGCGGAAAAGTTCCTGGACGGACTTTTAGAGGAAACGAAGTTGGAGGGGATTGGTAATGAACCCCTACCTGTAACCACAATCGTTGACTTCCTGACCAGTTGCCTTCTGGCCGCCTCGGACTTCCGCACGGATATTGATTGGCACTCGGCAATTATGGGTGAAATTCCCAAGGCAACTCTAGACACGGAAGGAATGACTGCAAAGCAAGTCCTCGATGCGCTGCGGAAACAAACAAATATTCAGTATCATCTTGAGGGGAGCACACTTGTCATCGGATTGCGTGAAGAACTGGCCGGCCGCAGGAAAATGAGTCAAAATCATATTCCTAATGCCAATGCTGTTCCGGGCAAACCCGGATACGTGATCAGTCCGCACGCCCCAAACGCGGGCTATGTGGACGTGCGAGATTTTCCTCAAGGAGCAAAAGTCCCGTGTCCATACACAAAGAAAGAGTTTCTTGTTCTGGAGTGAGCGACCAATATTAAAATCGCTTCGAGGTGCCGTGTTCCTGACGCGACAGCGTGGTGGATCGGGCACTCCGCTGCACGATGGGTTGAACTGGCGGCGAAGCCGCATGGGGAAGGCACGAGCATTTGATCAAATCAAGATATGATCGGCCCTCTCCCGCAAACCTCCGAGAGCGTGGTTGAAGCGGCTGAAGACTCCAAAAAGCATGAAAATACGCGGGACTGACGCTATTTTCGTAGATCTTTATGTTTTCGCTGGCTTTGGGATGTCAAGATCCTTGCAGATTTTCCTCGCGAGAAGGTCATTCACTTCGGAGTGTCTTGGAACAGACGATCTTTTGTTCTTGGCCGGGTTGCCCCACCATCATGGTTGCCCCCTTCTCGTATCAGATGGCAGCCGTGCTGCTGAAGATGTTGGAGAAATATTCTCCGCTTCAAACTGTCACAAGTTCCTCCGTGTGGCCGTCGACTGCCGATTGACGCGCTTCTGAGCGATTAAATTCCAATGCCTCGGAAAGGATCTCCCTCAATGAGGAAATCAATTCTTCTTTTGTGCTTTCTTGTGCGTTGACGCCTGGAACCTCTTCAATCCAGCCGACCCACCAGTCGCCATCTTTCTTGGTAATTGCAGTAAACGTCGAACGCATAAGGTCGAACCTACCAGAAACAGCGATGGAGACAAGGCGGCACTTTTTTTGCCCATCAGCATTGTTGGCTGTATGCGGCAATTGTAGAAATCACTGCGTGTGGTCTCCCCCGCGTGCGCCCTCACGCCGGTGGGGTGTTAAAAATATCTTCAAGCCGAAGAAATTTGTTCCAAATTCCTCTACTTCTGTCTTCAGCGGTCGACGTTTACCATATGCAAACACTATTAACCAAAAGAGTCACTTAAAGCAATTCAGATACGGAACAGCCATAGGGGCTGTCCCATGTCCGTTGTTACATCACCTTCAAATTTTCAGTCAATCAGCTCCAGTATCAAGCATCTCAATTCTTGCCGATTTGAGTTCTTGAATCAGATGATTGCAATCCGGGTCTGCTATACGATTCACTCTCTCTTCCGGATCGTTATCCAGATTGAAGAGCACATCGCTGGCATCCGGAAACAGGAGCAACTTCCATGGGCCACGTTTGACCATCCACTGATCGAGTCCCAGTTGGCTGAACGTGAGGTCCTCACTTTTGGCGTCAAAAAGATTCCGTCCATCCAAACCCTCGGGAATTGGCAGGCCGGTTAGTTGGCAAAGGGTTGGAAACAGGTCCACGAGGTTGACGTTTCGCGAGGTCGTGCATGGCACGACTCCCGGTCCGCGCACAAAAAGTGGCACACGCACCGAGCCTTCATAAAACTTCCGTTTTCCCCAAAGTCCATGTTCTCCGAGCATGTCGCCATGGTCGGCGCTGAAGACAATCAGCCACTCGTCGGGATTTTGGCCCACTTCGCGGAGGGTGGAGAGGACTTGTGCAAATCGGTTATCCGTTTGTTCTACCATCGCAGCATAGGCCGCCGTGGCTCTTCGGAAATCGGTGCTTGAAAGGCCGTCTTTCGCGCCAAGGCGCCCCTCATCCAGCATGGAATGACCCGACGGTCCTGAGTCTAAAAAAACCGTGACCTTGGACAGATAGGTGTCGAGGAGTTCTTGGGGGGCGAGGAGGGGAAAGTGGGGTTGCTGCAAACTCACCATCAGAAAGACCGGGACATCTGGAGGGAGATCATTGTGACCCCCAAAGTGCATCCGCAAAAAATCGCAGGCGCCGGTGGTGGCAAGGTCATCTGCGAGCCCCAACGGAGAAACCCCGGCCCCCGCTTCCAGAATCTCTTTGGCCCCCCGCCACTTTTTTCTACCGATTTGCACGCGGTCCGCATAGGCCGCAGGCCATCGCACGGCCTGTTCCGCGCCAATGCGGTGAAGCCATCCCTGCATTTGATCCGGGCCGCGATGATGCAGCTTCCCACAACACACGGTGTAATAACCATTTTCTGAAAAATGACGGGCAAAGGTCGCGGCTCCCGGTTCGAGGTCATCCTGGAAATGCAAACATCCGGCATGACTGGGATATAGGCCCGTGGCCAGGCACTGCCTTGCCGGCACACAGAGCGGGCTGGGGGAGTAGGCATTGGTAAAATTGGCTGCTCCCTCCGCAAGCGAATCCAGACATGGAGTCGATGCAAAATTTTCCCCTCCAAAACCGGCAGCATCATGACGGAATTCATCCGCCATCAAAAAGAGCACGTTCACTCGATGAGTTTATCTGCGTGGGGTTTTTTGCCGGATTCAATCAGAGCGTAGGCGTTGTGATTGTGAATCGATTCGAAATTCTCCGCCTCGACCCTGTGCCAAGTGATGTCCGGGTGCGCCCGGCAGCGCAGGCTGACATTGCGAACGAGGTCCTCGACGAATACGGGATTATCAAAGGCCCGTTCGGTGACTGCTTTTTCGTCAGGGCGCTTGAGAACGCTGTAAAGTTCGCTGCTCGCGCTCTCTTCAGCAATTTGAATCAGGTCCTCGATCCATACCGGCTTGGAAAACCTCACGGCCAAGGTCACCTGGCCCCGCTGATTGTGAGCTCCGCGGGCACTGATGGCTTTCGAGCATGGGCAGAGCGTTGTGACTGGCACCACCACCACCACCTCGATATCAAAAACCCCGTTTTCCACGGTTGCATGAAAACACACTTGGTAATCCAATAACCCCTTCGCGCCGCTGACCGGGGCGACCTTCTCAATAAAAAACGGAAACTCAAAATCCACGTGCGCGCTGTTGCTTTCTAGACGGCGAGTGAGTTCCAACAAGATTTTATGGAGATTTGTGATTTCCAGGAGGGGACCATGCGCGTTCAACACCTCCAAAAACCGGCTCATGTGGGTGCCTTTGTAATGATGTGGCAAATCCACCGTGAGCTGGATGATGGCCACTGTGTCGTGGGCAGCCCCATCCTTATCCTTCACCCTCATCGGGTAGCGCAAATTTTTTACTCCGACCCGGTCAATGGCCAACTGCCTCGGATCTGGCTCATTCTGGGTATCAATCAAACTCATGAAAAAGTAACGAGTGGGAATCCTGAGACGTTGCTACGAATTTGGCAAGGCTCGGGGCACCACAAATGAGAATCGGGGGGTGATGAAATAAGCCAGAAGCTGGGGTTTGCTCCTGGATTATGGGAAACATTGAGGCGACGCTGAGTTTCTTAAGCAAAAAGTCGGCGGTCAAGGGACTGACTCGCCCTACCGGGGGAAGGGACGGGCTGGCGCACGCGCGAGGTGCCACTTTGGTGGGCTTGGCGGTCCCTTGCCGACCGTGGCGTGAGGAAAAATAAGTCGGCGGTCAAGGGACTGACGCGCCCTAGTGCGAACGAAGTAACCATGAAAACAACCAGTGAAAGTCTGAGTCCTTCCGAGACGAGCACCGGAAGAGCAGCCGAAGGCAACTGCGTCGTCGAGAGACGGGGTGGGGAGCAGCCGGAGGCGGACCCGCAGAC
>JBGTLQ010000054.1:0-25656 GCA_041744075.1 Terrimicrobiaceae bacterium | reverse complement strand
TGCAGTCGTTCGATCACCGGAGCAAAATCCATTTTGACGTCGGCGCTGGCCTCCTCATAAAAAGATCCAAGCCCCTCGGAAATCACCTTTTGGGCATCGGTGTTCTCAATGCGGCCTGCAATCTCTGGGCTGTCTCGCTCGATGTCGTCCAAAGCACGGTTCACAATCTTTTTCCGCTCCTCCGGGCTCATTTTGTTAAGGGCAAGCATCAACTGACGGAATCCTTCCGGCAAAGTCAGTTCTAAGAATTCACGCCTCTCGGTCTCAGTCATTTGCTCGAAAAACGTCCGTTCCGTCCTGACTCGTCGGAGTTCCTGGCGTTCCTCAAAATTAAGTCGGTTTAATTGGTCAGCCACCTTGGCGATCACTTCAGCACGTTTTGGTTCCGGTAACCCTTGGAGCGGATTTTTCTCCATATAGGCCACCAAGGATTCTGCTGTGGGACGTGACGCCCGGGAAAAAATGATCACTCCCGCCGCAATTCCCCAGACCACCAGCAATATGGCTAACGCTTTGACCCACCGGCTCATCGTTCTTATTTCCTCCACCCCCGGCCAACACGCAAGCGGAATCATATTCCCTGCTCGACGCTGTTCCATCCCCTCTGTAATAAAACGATTCCACCCATGAGCCACCACGAAGTCCTGAACACCCCGAAGGACGAAATCCATTACCGCGAGTATAAGATTATCCTTCAAGCCCAGCGTTTCCAAACCGCACAAGCATTCAAAGATTTTTGGAAGATCGTTCTCTCCACGGCCAAGAAATTCGATGTGAAAGTGGATGAATCCCCCTCCGCTTTTGATAACCACGTCCGTGAGGTCTTGTTTTACGACACCGAGGACTTTGCCCTGTATAACAACCACTTTATCGTCCGCCTTCGAACCTTTTACAAAGATGGCTGGTCGGTGGGAGTGCCGGAACTGACGGTCAAATTTCGTCATCCCGATTTTAAAACCGCAGCCGCCGTGGACGTCAAACCGGCAACGCCCGGAGGTGCCGCCCGGATCAAATTCAAAGAGGAACTGCTTCCTCTCAAAGAAAGCCTCGGCGGCATCCGCTCCATGTTTTCCCATAACTGCGTGCTCGCCATGCCACGCGAAGGCCTCGACATCGTGGCCAGCGACCTCACCTCAGCCTTCCCCGGCCTCATGCCCGCCATCGCGGACTCAGCAGCCAAAGTGATCCTCGTGAATGACTTTGCGGTGGAGGAAGTTCAAGTCGATGTCGGGGAACTTCATTTCGGCGGTGGCCTCAAAGGCAAAACGTCCATTTCCGTCTGGCGTGACCGAAAACACGAACGCCCGCTTTGCGGGGAGTTTGCCTTCCAATGCCGATTTGAAAACGCAAACGATCTCCACAAATCCAATCTTGAGCGCGCCGAGAAATTTTATAAAACCCTCCAACTCGATGCCTTCGAGTGGGTCTCCCTAGGCACCACAAAAACCGCCATCGTTTACCACCTCGGACCAAGGGCCTCGACCAACCGTGAGTGACCCGGCTCCCAAAGAGATTTTTTCGGCCTTTGCAAGGATTGGCATCACAAGCTTTGGCGGCGGCCTCGTTGCTTATCTCAAGGATGAAGTGGTCGAGCACAAAAAATGGATGACGGATGAAGAATTTCTGGCAGCGCTGGAAATCGGCCAGACCCTGCCCGGTCTCAACTCCGTAAACGTGGCCATCATTGTGGGGCGAAAACTGTGCGGTCCCCGCGGCTCCTTCGCAGCCGCCACGGGTCTCATCCTGCCCGGTGCCGTCATTTTGTGTCTTCTGGCTGTGTTGTATGTGAGGTTCCATCAGAACCCTGATGTCGCTGCAGCCCTCGCCGGAATAGCCGCCGCCGCTGTGGGCTTGTTGATGCAGGTAACCCTTAAGATCGGTGCCAAACAGTTGATCAATCCCCGCGACCTCCTTTTTGTCATCGCAACGTTTGTGCTGAGTGGAGTCCTTCACGTTTCCCTGCTGGCCACCCTCTTTATCGTCGCGCCGCTTGCCATTTGGTTCTGCCGTCCCCGCAAACCTGTCACCCCATGAAGGAACTTGTCTCTCTCATCAATGTCTTCACCGTGCTCTCCCTTTTGGCGGTCGGTGGGGGAAGTGCCGTTCTTCCCCAAATGGAACATGAGGCAGTAACCATCCACAAATGGGTGACCCCGGATTCCTTTGCCGCCATTTACAGCCTCGGTCAAATGGCCCCCGGACCAAACATGACCATGGTCGGACTCATCGGGTACAAAGCCGCCGGATTCGCAGGTCTGCTGGTAGTCCTCCTCGCCTTTTACATCCCCTCCAGTCTGCTCGTTTATACCGCAAGCCACATCTGGGATTCCTTCAAAGACAACCCATGGAGAGACGCTGTTCAGAAAGGCATGGCTCCCGTCACCATCGGCCTCATGCTCGCCGGAGTCTATGCCGTCGGCAAGACAGCCAGCCTGAATCTCTCACGCGACATGACCTTTAACCTCATCACCCTGGCCATCGGAGCCGTGGTCGTCATCGTCCTCTTCCTCCGCCGAGTGAACCCCGCCCTCCTCATCCTCGCCGGCGGAGTCGTCGGCTGGTTCCTCCTCCGCACCAGCCCAACCACCTGAGCCTGGCCTAAACCCACGATCGCCCGCATTTCCCGTCCCCCCTGACTCAAAAGGCACGCCAAGCCTCAGCCGTTTAGACGCTACAGGTGTAGCGCATAAACGGTACGGACAGCAGATTGGTTAGGCATGACATTTTGCAATATAGGAGAAAGATAGTTTGCTCCCACGCGTGCTGGTAACATCCGTTTAGACGCTACACCTGTAGCGCCTAAACGGCGCGAGGTGTTGCATGAGGTATGACGAGTTGATTGGTTTGCTGACGCGGGATTGACTTCCTTTCGGGGGCAGTCTTTGCTGGTCACCAAGTTGTTATGCCAAGTTTTGATATTGTTTCTGAGGTGGACCGGATGGAGGTCAAGAATGCGGTGGACCAAGCCTTGAAGGAATTGGCCAGCCGTTTTGATTTTAAGGGGTCAACGGCCACGATTGAGATCGATGCGAAGAGTGGGTCGATTTTGTTGGCGGTGGATGACGGGGGGAAGCTCAAAGGGCTTCGGGAGATGGTGGTCGGAAAGCTTGCCAAGCGGGGAATCGACCTTCGCAACGTGGATCAGAAGGATCCTGACATCTCGCCTTTGGGTCATTCCCGGCAGGAATTGGCGATTCAGCAGGGGCTGGATGGGGAAAAGGCCAAGGAGATTAACCGAGCGATTAAGGCCATGGGTCTGAAAGTGCAGTCCACGCTGCAGGAACGTCAGGTGCGAGTGACAGCCGGCAAACGCGATGATCTCCAAAAGGTGATCGGCGAGTTGCGCTCGCAGGATTTTGAAGTGGCCCTCGCTTTCAAGAACTTCCGGGATTAACGGTATCATCTTCCGCAACGTAGCGGAAAACGGAACGTTTTTCGTAGCCCGCTAAGCCGCCTGCACTCGCGAATTATTTCAGGGAGTCCAAGGCGGCCTGAACCTCCGCAGCATGGTCAGCGGTTTGAGCTTTGGGAGTGGTCCAAGCAATTTTTCCATCCTTAATGATGAAGGATTGTCTGGCAGGAATGCTGGCAATCGCCGGTACCCCAAACGCGCCTGAAACTTTTCCTTGGGAGTCAGAGATAAGAGTGAAGGGAATTTCGTATTTTTCTTTGAATTTTTTCTGATTGGCCGGGGAATCTCCACTGACACCCAGAATCGTGAGACCTTCGGACGTCAAGCCCGCAAAGGAATCCCGCAAAGAACAGGCTTGCTTGGTGCACCCCGGTGTGTCGGCCTTGGGATAAAAATAAACGAGCGTCAAGCCTTTGGCATAAACGTCATCAAAGTTAACGGTGGCATCATTTTCGTCAGGGGCGGAAACAGAGGGAGCCGGCGCACCGACAGCGAGGGGCGAGGCATGGGAAAAGAGGCTGAAGAGTGACATGGCGGCAGAATATAGGAGAATTTTCCTCATGGGTTTGAAGGATTTGTGGTTTCTTGGTTGAGTGTTGATTATCTCATGAGAAACCCGATTCGCAAATGGATTCCTGGATTGGCTGTGGTCCTTGGTTTTCTGATGGTGCTTGGCCAAATGGGTGCGACACCTTCCGGGAGTGCGCTTTTTTCTGCGGCCCGAGGGCTTGCGGATGGCAGTCATCTTGGTGCCCCCCTATTTGTGGATACTATCCTCGCGAATGTTTGGAGGGTTGGGGGATCGACTGGGCTTTCCTTGGTGTTGTGGGTCGGGGAGTGGGTTGTCTGGGCGGTTGTGTTTCTTCTGGTTTTTACCGTGACATCACTTGCGGTGAAGAAGTGGTCGCGCCTTCGCTGGCCTGCAGTGTTGCTTGTCGGAGGTGTGGTTCTGCTTCTCTGCGGATTGTCATTGTGGAACACAATCTGGAATTGGAGTCACAGTCGAAGGGATTTGAGGCTGGCGGCTCCCATGGAGCTAGCCGGGTTGGTGAAAGGTGACGGAGTTCGTATTTTCGCAAATCCCTCGGCCCATGCCACCCTCATTCTTTCGGGCGTGGTGCCTGGAACATCGCCGATTGACTCGGCTATTCTTGCTACCCAACCGTCACGCTGGAGGGCAGCGTTGCGGGAGAAGGAGTGGAATGTGGTTGTTCTGGCAGGGCCTCATGGCGAGTTCCAACCGCTGCTGGATCACTTGCTCGCTTCTCCTGACTGGCGACTTGAGGCGCTCACAAATTTGGGCTGGCTTTTCAAGCGGGAGCGTGGGCCATCGAACCCCTTGCCGAAGCCCGAGGAGATCGACCTCGGGGACAACCGAGACTCGGCGATTTATCTCGCTCAGCTCTCATCGCGTTTTGATGCGATGACGTCAACCGTTCCCGCACGCACTGCGATTCAGCGGGCCCTGGAACTCGCCCCGAAGGATGCGACCGTGCAACTTCATGCGGCCCATTTTGCGTTGGAAAGGGAGCGATGGCAGGACGTGGTTTCTCATGCCCGCAGGGCTTTGAGGGCAAACCCTTCCTTGTCTCAGGCGCATGCCCTTGCAGCCCGCGCGCAGTTGGAGTCCGGTGATTATGATTCTGCGGAAAAGTCCGCCCAAGCTGCTCTTCAGATGGCTCCTTTGGATCTCTCAACAAGGTTTCTTCTCGCGAGAATCCAACGGGCCAACCGGGATTACCGGGCAGAAGCCGAAACCTTGGAGCGTCTCATCTCCGACTCCAAAAAAGCCGGACTGCCAACAGCCGGCTACCTGGCATACTTGGGCCAATCCTATGCGCAGGCTGGCAATGCGGCGGCCTCAGCAAAAAGCTACCGAGAAGCAATTGCCTCCGATCAACTCGATGATGAACAAAGGCAGGCGGTTGTTGAAGCATTGCAAATTGTCGAGTCCCGGTCTTTGGGCGTTCCACGGAGCCCCGAATCGAACTGAGCCGATTGGTTTGACTCCATCGTTCCCGTCGCTTTAAACTGATCGATTAACAGATTCCCGGTCGCCCACCGGGTTTCTTAAATCACTGGGCACAACAATTCCAAAATTATCCCCTGATTCCCTATGGCCAAAGTCACACTGAAAAATGTTTTTAAAGTTTACCCCGGAGACAAAGGAAAGGACGTCACAGCTGTCCAAAACTTTGATCTCGAAATTGAAGATCGCGAGTTTGTGGTTTTTGTCGGCCCTTCGGGTTGTGGAAAATCGACGACCCTCCGTATGATTGCCGGCCTGGAAGAAATCTCCAAAGGTGATGTGTTTATCGGCGACAAACGTGTGAACGATGTGCCACCCAAGGACCGCGACATTGCCATGGTCTTTCAAAACTATGCGCTTTACCCGCACATGTCTGTTTATGACAACATGGCATTCGGCCTGAAACTTCGGAAGTATCCCAAAGCCGAAATTCACAAACGTGTGCAGGACGCGGCCGGGATCCTCGGGATTGAAACTTTGCTTGAGCGCAAACCCAAAGCGCTCTCAGGCGGGCAGCGTCAGCGTGTGGCCGTGGGGCGGGCGATTGTGCGTCAGCCCAAAGTTTTCCTTTTCGATGAACCTCTCTCCAATTTGGATGCCAAGATGCGTGTGCAGATGCGCACGGAGATCACCAAGCTGCATCAACGTCTTCAGGCCACGATGATTTATGTGACGCATGATCAGGTCGAGGCGATGACGATGGGAACGCGGATTGTGGTTATGAAGGATGGCATCATTCAACAGGCGGATGCTCCTCTCACACTTTACAATGAACCCGTAAACATTTTTGTGGCCGGGTTTTTGGGCAGCCCTCCAATGAATTTTTTGCACGGCACGCTTTCAGGAAAAGAAGGCGCGGTGATTTTTAAAGAGCGTCAGGGAGGGACCGTGCAACTCAACCTCGGTGACCGCAAGCCCGCCCTTCCTTTCCTTGGGAAGGAAGTGATTGCCGGGGTGCGTCCTGAGACCTGTGATTTGGTGGTTTCTGGCAAGCCGCCCACGGAAAATTCCTTCCAAGCGGTCGTGGATATTGTCGAGCCAATGGGTGCGGAAACGTATTTCTATCTGCAAACAGGAGCCCACACAGTCATTAGCCGCAGCCATGCGGCCGTGGATCAGCGCGAGGCGGGTCACCGCCTGCAATTCGAAATCGATGTGGACCGGGCTCACCTTTTTGACCCGGTGTCCGGAGATCGGATCGCCTGATTTTTAACCGACCATCTCATGTCAGCACCAATTCTTGATGTTCAGGCCGTTGCCCGGCTTGCCCGCCTCGCTCTCACCGACGAAGAAGTTGTCACATTTGGTGAGCAACTCGGAAGAGTCCTTGGGCATATTGAACTGCTGAACCGCGTGGACATTTCCGACGTCGAACCCACGGCACATGCCAGCCCGGTTTACAATGTGGTGCGTGAAGACGTGCCTGTGGAAGGTTTGGAGCGGAAGGCCGTGTTGGATTTGGCACCGAGAACAGCCAATCAGCTGGTGATCCTGCCCAAGGTGATTGAATAGCCCCGCTCTGTTTTTTTTACACGATTGTCATGAATCTCACGCAGTTATCGATTTCAGATCTCCAGTCCGGTTTTCGCTCTGGAACTTTCACGCCTGTTGACCTGATCCACGCCTTGGAAGAGCACATTGCGGCGGTGGAGCCGGTGGTGGGGGCATTTTTGGAACGCGATTTTGAGTCGGCGTTGCAGGCCGCAACCACCGCTGATGTGTCACTCGCTCTGGGTGGGATCCCCATTGGCATCAAGGATGTGATCAATGTGAACGGGCAGCCATGTACCTGCGCCTCAAAAATTCTTGAGCCCTATCGGGCACCCTATGATGCCACAGTCATCAAGCGTCTGCGTGAGGCCGGAGCGATCCCATATGGGCGATTGAACATGGATGAATTTGCGATGGGCTCTTCCACGGAAAATTCCTCCCGTCAGATCACAAAAAATCCGTGGGACCCGACAAGAATTCCAGGTGGCTCCAGTGGCGGTTCGGCGGCGGCCGTGGCGGCCTGCGAAGTTCCGGCTTCTCTGGGTTCCGACACGGGGGGATCGATTCGGCAGCCGGCCGCACTTTGCGGATGTGTGGGAATGAAGCCCAGCTACGGACGCGTTTCGCGATATGGATTGGTGGCATTTGCATCCTCGCTGGATCAAATTGGCCCATTCGCAAGGACCACCAAGGATTGTGCTTCTCTGTTAAATGTGATCGCCGGCCGTGATGCCCAGGATTCCACATCATTGGATTTGCCAATCGAGGATTTTGCAGCGCGTCTGGGCAGACAGGATCTGAAGGGGGTTCGCCTTGGTCTTCCGAAGGAATATTTTGTGGATGGGATGGACGCCCGCGTGAGGCAGACGGTGGAGGCCGCCATCAAGCGCTGTGAGGAACTGGGAGCAGAAATCGTGGAGCTGAGTTTGCCGCATACTGAATTTGCAGTGTCTGTCTATTACATCATCGCAACCGCCGAGGCTTCGGCAAATCTTTCACGGTTTGATGGCGTCCGGTATGGTCGCCGGGCGGAAAATCCCAAAGACCTTCTCGACCTCTACGAGCGCTCGCGGGCAGAAGGATTTGGAAGCGAGGTCAAACGGAGGATCATCCTCGGCACCTACGTGTTGTCCAGCGGTTACTATGACGCCTATTACCTGCGTGCGCAGAAAGTTCGCACCCTCATTCGTCGGGATTTCCAGGAAGCCTTTGAGAAAGTGGATGCGCTGATTTGTCCCACGTCTCCCGACCTGGCCTTTCCCATTGGGGAGAGGACCGATGATCCTCTCAAAATGTATCTCGCGGATATTTTTACCATCGCGGCCAACTTGGCGGGGATTTGTGGAATCAGCGTCCCTTGCGGCTTTGTGGAAGAGGGCGGCAAGAAGCTGCCGGTCGGTCTGCAATTTCTTGGAAAATCATTGGATGAGGCCCGGCTCTTTGAAATTGCCGATGCTTACGAAACGGCCATGCCATGGGCTGGTCAATTTGCTCCACTTTGACAGGATCCGATCGTGACAAGGGGGGTCGCATTCTTTTGTCATTCAAGCATCCGGCATAACTTGAACCCAACCTGTTAACAGGATAAATCTTTGGGGATGCAAGGAGGTGGATGGTTCAAAACTGGAATCGTGTTGGGTATTGCCAGCATTTCCTTCTCTTCGCTTGCACAGATGACGGATCAGCAAAAGCGCGAGCTCTTTTTGAAAGCTCGCGAGGACATTCGGGTTGTGCCACGCCCAGCAACAACTCCCCGCCCCAAGCCCCGCCCGGCAGCCACGCCACGTCCCACTCCAAAACCAACCCCCAAAGCCACGCCAAAAGCGACCCCCCGCCCAACTCCGCGACCGTCCTCAACAAAACCATCCACGCCGCCCAAGGCACCCGATGACGATGATTTTATTCCCTTGGAGGAGGAGGTTGATCGGCCCAAGAAGCGTCCGACTCCAGCCCGGGCCACGCCGACTCCATCTCGGCGGACGCAACCCACCCGCCAGCCGACCCCATCCCCGAAACGAGGAGGCCCACCACCGATAGAGGCTCCTATCTCGATTGAGAAATCAGGACTTCAGGAAGACCAAGGCTATGAACCTCCAGCCAAAAAAAGCAGGGGGGGTGGATGGTTCAAACGATACCGCTACCTCACGCCTGCCATTCGAAAAGCCATCGACCAAGCCCCGGTCAAAAAGGGGCGTTGGCGGTATATCATCATTCATAACAGCGGCACCCGTCAGGGAAATGCAAAAATCTTTGGTAACTACCACCTCAAAACCCGGAAGATGAAAAATGGGCTCGCTTATCATTTTGTGATTGGCAACGGAAATAGTTCAGGAGACGGCCAAATTGAAATTGGCAGCCGCTGGACGCGACAGATCAATGGCGGGCATGTCGCCAGCGATTATCTCAATAACATTGCCTTGGGCATTTGTTTTGTTGGAGACTTCAACCGCGACCGACCCACCGCAGCCCAACTCGCAGCCTTGGAAGAATTGGTCGATTACCTGCGAAATCGGGTAGGCAAAATCAAGGGCAAACCTGCCGCCGTTCGCGGTCACAAACAAATCAACCCCAAACCGACCGATTGTCCGGGCAATCGCTTTGACCTGCGGTGGCTGAGGCGGCGGTTCGGATGGTGACCAAATTATGAAAATTGGGATTACGGGATTCACGGGTTTTGTGGGGGGACGGCTGGCCGAGTTGGCGAAAGCGGAGGGGCATCACGTCGTGGGCTTTTCCCGTCATCCTGCCAACGGCTTAAGGCGTTTTTCTTTTGATCGCCCCTGCGATGTGTCCGGCCTTGATGTGGTGGTGCATCTTGCGGGAGAAAGTATTCTTGGTCTTTGGACAGAGAAAAAAAAGCGCCGCATTCGGGAGAGCCGGATTTTAGGCACGCGGAGTGTTGTGGATGGTTTTGAGGGTTCAGCAAACCCGCCGAAGGTGCTGATCAGCGCCTCGGCCGTTGGCATCTACGGAGATACTGGCGAGACGCAGGTCGATGAATCCTCACCCTTCGGCTCCGGGTTTCTTGCGAGCGTCGCACGGGAATGGGAAGCAGAGGCCGTTCGCGCCGAGGCCCTCGGAGTTCGCGTGGTTCTTCTTCGCATCGGGTTTGTGCTCGGGCCGGGTGGGGCGATGACGTTGATTGGACCGCTCTTCCGGGCCGGACTTGGCGGAAACCTTGGGAATGGCCGTCAGTGGATGAGTGCGGTGCATGTCGAGGATGTCGCAGGCATGGCGCTTTGGGCCGCTGAGAACTCCTCACTGAACGGCCCCCTCAATGCCGTGATGCCCGAACCTTTTCGCAATGCGGAATTTACCAAAGCCTTGGGGGCTGCCTTTCATCGGCCCACCATTCTACCTGCCCCCGCTTTTGCCATTCGTTTGGCCCTGGGGGAACTCTCTCATGTCATGCTCGACAATTGCCGGGTCAGGCCTGCTGTCGCACTAAGGGAAGGATATCCTTACCGTAAAGCCTCGCTGTCTGAGGCGGTCTGAGGAAATCACTTTTACTCAGGCAAGGGGGGGATTGCTGGGGAAGGAGGAGGCAGGGGATTGGGAGGAAGAGCCGGTTTTTCTTGTGCGGGATTGGCAGCAAGCAGCGTGCCAAGGAGGCTGTTCGGATCTTTGGGGAGAATGGTCAGGTGCACGTCGCCTTCCAACATCTTTTGAGTTTCCAAGATTTCGAAGACCGCATTGAGAATTTCTTTGTCCGTGGAAATTTCCTGGATCGCCTTGCCGACAATGTAGGGACGCACAGCGCTCGCCCGCGCGAATTCGACGGCCGCCGTTCGTTCGGCGCTGCTTTTTATGACGGCAACTTGGTTGGCACCTTCTTGGAGAATCGCCGAGGTCACCTGACGAAGCCGATTCACAACTTTCTGCTCGATCTGGGCAATCATCGCCGCATCACGGAAGTGGACTTTGCGGATATACACCGACCCCAAGGCGTAACCCCAAGCCTCGGACTTGGGCGATACCTCATCCCTCACGCGGCGGCTCATCGCGTGACGATCTTCGAGCAAGTTTTGTAGAGGCATGTTGCTTAGGCAGCGAACAGCAGCATTGCGGACATTCGCCCGCAAGGAACCGCGAGGATTGGTATTTTTGAAGAGAAAGTTCTCGGGGTCGTGAACGCGCATTTCATACCAAACTCCAATTCCCATGGGAGTGCCTTCTTCGGAATTGACCGGTTGGCTGCGCAGGTATTCCTGATCAAGTCTAAGATCGACCTTTTTTACACCCCCAAAAAACCGGATGAGCAGCGCTTGTGGTCCGATGGTGATTGGCAGCAAGTGCAAACCAGGTTCGCTGATCACTCCGGCAACCTTCCCAAAAAGCAGAAACACGTGAGCCTCACATTCGTTCACCACGGCAAAGAGGCAGAAGAACCGACACGCTGAGAGAAGCAGCGGCACAAAAAACAGCAAAAGCACAAACGTGAGGATCAGCGTTGTGAGAAACGTCATGGTTTTTGGTTTAAGAAGATGTTGCGGGCTTGCTGATAGAGATCGAGTTTCACATTCCGAAGGTAACCAATGATGGCATCCGGTCCGCTCTCTCGGAGAAGACGGAGTTGTTCGGCGAGCCATCTTAAGGGCTCAACTTCTGCTTCGGCCTTCATTGTTTGGATTTCCACCGCGCGCTTGGATTCCTCGATCCTTTGATCGGCAAGGGCTTGGGCCACACTCACCTCAGAGAAAACTTCGTTGTGAGCTGTGTTGATCGCCGCCAAGGCCGACTCGATTTGCACTGGCGGGTCGATCCCTGTGATGAGGGACGAGTCGAGTTTGATCCCATAGCGGGCCTCGGAAGTCCGGCACTCGCGATCCATTTCCTCATTGAGGAGGTTCAAATTTTTGCGAAGGTCGTTGATCGAAATGCCTTCAAACCGGAGATCTTCCGGCAGCGACAACCCCTCGTTGGATTGCGCCGGAGGAGCCTTGAACGTGGCAATACGCTCGCGGAGCACAGACACAAAATATCCCATCACATGGGCAATGGGATTTTTCACCCCAAACAGAAACGCATACATGTTGCTTTCAGAGACCCCAAAACGAATCTGACCCGTGACGCCAATGTTGAGTTGATCGCGGGTGACTGCCTCCAGCACCGTTCCTCCCTCATTGGCCGTCGGGGTCTCGGGATCATACGCCAAGCTGGCGGTCACAATGGCAATATTCACCTTGTGGACCTTCTGCCACGGCCAACGAAAGTAGGGTCCCCCTGGCCCAATCACCTGCAGCTGAGGGTAGTTGTAGCGCTCCAGATCTTGCTTTGGGAGGGTCTCCGCAAAGGGCATCTCCGAGGTCGTGGCCTTTCCAATGCGCTGCGCCCTGCCAAAACTTGTCAGCACCGCCCGCTCATTCGGAGCCACGGTAAAAAACCCCATCAACAACGC
Source organism: Terrimicrobiaceae bacterium (assembly GCA_041744075.1). Classification (GTDB taxonomy): domain Bacteria; phylum Verrucomicrobiota; class Verrucomicrobiia; order Chthoniobacterales; family Terrimicrobiaceae; genus JAJTZA01. The sequence goes on along the minus strand of JBGTLQ010000054.1, from coordinate 13,326 downwards.
CCGAAAACAGACGTAGGCCAAAATCCCAAAGAAGACGCCAAAGATGATTTCCAGCAGGGTCATGGTAGTGGCCCAATTGAGTATTCTGCCTTGCCTTCTGTGACAAGGATAACCTGCCTTGAACCCGCTCTGACAGCAGTTTTAGAGTTAATATTTCAAAATTCTTTCAAGAAACCGGATCGCAGTGGGCGCTTGCGGATCAGAGAAAAACTGCCCGGCCTCGCGGCATTCGAGAACGCGCCCTTCGCTCACAAAAGCCACCGCATCTGCGGTCTCGCGGGCAAAACCCATCTCGTGCGTGACCAATATCAACGGTTGTTTGGCATCACGCAGCCCCGCAATCACTTCGAGCACTTCGGCCGTCATTTCCGGGTCCAATGCGGCGGTAGGTTCATCCATGAACAACACCTCGGGATCTGCTGCCAAGGCTCTTGCGATGGCAACCCTCTGACGCTGCCCTCCACTTAGCTCCGAAGGTTTTTTGTTGCCGTGATCAGCCATACGAAAGCGATCAAGCGCTGCAGCGGCCCGTTCATTGGAATCCGGCAGCCGGTGAACCTGCTGCAGTGGCAGGAGCACATTCTCCAGCGCCGTAAGGTGCGGAAATAAGTTGTAACCCTGAAAAACGATCCCCACTTGCACCCTGTAATTGTGCATCCAAGCCTCTTGAAACACCATGGCCTTCCCGTCCACCAGCACCTTCCCATCATCTGGAATTTCCAAACCAGCCAGGATCCTTAGCAGCGTGGACTTGCCACCTCCCGAAGGTCCAATTAAAGCCAGCGTATGAGCAAACTCGGTGTCGAAGGTCACATCTTCCAAGGCCACATGAGCGCCGTAGGTTTTTCGTACCGATTGACAGGAGATTTCCATGAGCGAAAGAATGAACTGAGCAATGCCAACTCTCAAGCCTCTGGACAACGCAACGCCGCAAAGTCTCCAAGGTTCAGAAAGGCGAAGAGAACCTCCGTGGGATCCAGAAAATCCAGAGTGGCGGTTGGGGCATCCAACAATTCGCTGTAAATGGCTGACAACCTCTTTCCATAGGCCGCTAAAGAGAATTGTTCATGGATCAGCGTCTGATTCCTTCTGATAGTCTCAGGGGTGGGGAACGGCTGCTGTGGTTTCTTCAAGCCCAAAGCGCGAGCCCGCGTGATCAGTGATCGCTGAGTGACCACATCCAAGCGGCCAAAATCTGCGCCGTTTGGTCCCCAGACCGACTGCTTGGCCTTTGCCAATCGCTCTGCGGTTTGCGGCAGGCCGTAAGCGGTCAGCAGTGCTTTGACTCGCGCTTCGATCATTCCGTCAATCTCGTTGCGATTCAGCAACTCTGACGGCACGTCCCACCGCGCATAAAGCGCTTCGAGATTAACTCCCGTGTCCCTGAAATCCTGGGTCACTGGCGGCAGGTCCCGCCCCATGAGGCCCTTGCCTGCAATCCATGGCTCCAAAAACGCCATGCCAAATCCTTCTTCCATGCTTGTTGTGACACAGTGGTCTGCAGAAAACAAAAAATCATAAACCGGTCTGCCAAATTTGCGGGTGGCATCAAAGGTCACCGGAAGTCCGAGTTCGTCAGCCAGTTCTTCCCACTGCCGATAGGCGGTCAGTTCCTTACCATCCGCCGGTGCAGAGGTGATCAAATAATTATCTCCGAACTCAGCCAAAGCCGCTTGTAGCAGGAACTCTCCCAAGTTTTTTCTTTGGATCCCGCGAGTTGGATAAACAAAAAGTTTACCCCTCAAAAAATCTGGACATGAAAAGCAGTCTCCCCCCGTCGGCAAAGAAATCGGATTGGGGAGAACAACTGCTCCGGCCTCGGCCAACTTGGCAGCTGCTCCATGCGTCAAACACACGGGCCGCACTCGGCCTCCAAATGGGTATAAGATTTTTGAAAGCCCCAAAGGTCCTCCAAACGCCTTGGACAAACCCCGATAATTTGCAGGCCGCACATTCTCAGCGAAGTCATGGATTTGGAGCACCAACGCCCGCCCCTCTTTCGCCCATGCTGCGACGGCTGCCGGCAGGGAAAAATTTTTGCCGAGCGCGTGATTGTGGGTGTGGAGGAGATCGGCAGGTTTGCCCCAATGGGATTGACAGGCCACATCGACAGCAGACGCAAGGTCCTCCTTTGCCCTCGCTCCATAACGAAGTTCTGGAACCACACGAACAAACGCCTGAGGAATTCTGCCTGTCCCAGGCTGAGGCTCGCCACTAAGCACCAACGCCTCGATCCCCACCGCCGCCAAAGCCTCCCACGCCAGTTCAATCACGCGCGTCACCCCACCGGGCCTCAGATGATAATGCAGAATCGCAACGTGCATCAGCGTCCCCGCAGATTAACGTAGCCCGTCACTTCGCGAAGAGGAGGACGTTCGAAATCTTTAAAATCCCACACGATGGTCTCAGTCACGCCATCCTGACGCATAAAATGACGATATTGCTCCGTCATAGGAGCGGCCAAATCGAGTTTTCCAGCGGCCTCGGCCCTTCGAAAAAATGCATGTAGCACCGCAAAACTCATCCGACCGAGCGAGGTGGTGTCCTGGTGTCGGTGCAGGCGTTCGTCCAGATCAGTTTGGGCAATGGCTCCCGCTCCCCAGCCTTGCAACACATCAATGAGGTGGGCGGTCTCGACCCCGTAACCGGTCGGCATGGCAAGCGATTCAAGCACCTCCCGTCGAATCGCATATTCCCCGGCCAGTGGTTGAACAAGCCCAGCCAACTCCGGGAAAAACAATGAAAACAAGGGCCGAACAAGCGCTTCGGTGACACGTCCCCCTCCCGCCGGGCGAACCCCCACTTCGACAGCGGCATGAGGGCGATCATAATAACCTTTCACATATTGCAATTCCTCCTCAAACAGCAGCGGCCCCAGCGTTCCGAGCACAAACCGCGGGTGCATGTTCTGAACATCGCCATCCACAAAACACACGATATCCCCTTGCAAACACGCCCCCGCTTTCCAAATGTTTTCTCCTTTTCCTTTGGCTTCTCCCACTTCAGGAAGAATCTCAGAGGCCAGATAAACATCCGCACCAGCCGCTGCGGCCACCTCACGGGTTCGGTCCGTCGAGCCTGAATCCACGACCGCCACCTCATCCAACAGCCCGCATTGATCACACAGCCCCTCCTTTAAAACCCTAATCACCTCACCAATGGTATCCTCCTCGTTCAGGGTCGGGACACACAAGGAAATGCTGGTCCCCCCCTTCGCAGCCACCAATCGGGCCACATCTGCAAATTCACTGTGATGGAAAGTCGTCATGTCTTGCAGATTCAATAAAACGTATTAAGATATCCAAATATGTTGATTCGTTCTACAGTTTTTGAGCTAGGCAGCGAGAAACCGAAGGGCTGTGCCGAAGCGGGCTCGCCAGGAAAGCTCCGAGTGGCTTCCGCCGGGGACTTGCTGAACTGTGAACTCATGCGTCCAGCCTTTGGTGCGGAGAAGGGATGCGAGCTCCGCATGGTAAACCTCATAACATTCATCAAGCCCGATATCGCCATAATCAAAAAACATACGAACGCCGGAGGGAAGGGAGGTCAACGATTCGAGGGCAATCAACTGGCCAGCGTGTTGGGGAAGGCTTTGGGAAACGTCCTCGAAGGAGGTGGAGAGGCAGGCAAATTTTCCAAAGACCGTGGGGTGGTGGAGGCTGACGTAAAATGTCAGCAACCCGCCCAGCGAAGCTCCGGCAAGGATGCGGGCGGCAGGCTGCGAGAGTGTGCGGTAGCGGGCATCGAGATAGGGCAACAACTCGCTGACCAAGAATTCTGCATAGCCGACACCCCCCAACTCCGGCGAGAGATCGACGTCACGGAAGGAAACGTTTTCCTCGTTGTAGCCATCGGGGTGGACCACGGCGACCACAAGGGCCTCGGGCATGACCCCCTCCGCGTGCAGGGCAGTGACCCATTCGTCAGCGGCCCAATCCACGCCTGTGAAACTCGTGGCCGGATCAAAAATATTGGCCCCATCATGAAGCACGATCACCGGAAAATGACGGTCCGGTTCGGACGCATAGGACGGCGGAAGCCAGACCAACAACTCCCGTCGGCCGGCCAGAAGGTTCGAGTGCAGCCCGTCGCGGGTCAGACGCCCGGAATAGCGGTCCTTCCAATCGGCCACGGTGTGATGAAGCGTGGCGTCGAGCCAGGTATCATGCCCAAAATTGGGCAACACATTTCCCCACGCATCCACGGCCTCGTTCTGCCAGGATCCCCGCAGGATTTTGTATTCGAAAGACGTGCCGGTCTCGACCTCGATCTCACCGACGTGATGAGGGTTCGCCCATTGCAGTGGCAGGGCCTTGGCCGGATCCCAAGACCCAAGGGCCGGGAGACTTCCGCACACAAAAATCGGCTCTTGCAGGTCGCGAACAGGGGGAATGACTTCAAAACGGATTTGACTCATAGGCGCTTATCCATACTGGCTTTTCAAGGCCTTCGCACGGAGAATTAAAACAGGTTATGAACACACATCAGGAATTACAAAAATTGTTGGCCGAGAGAATCCTCCTCCTTGACGGAGCCATGGGCACGATGGTCCAACGCTACAAGTTGGAAGAAGCCGATTACCGCGGCGAGCGATTCGCGGACTGGCCGTCGGACGTCAAAGGCAACAACGACCTCCTTGTGCTGACCAAGCCGGACGTCATCCACAGCATTCACGAACAATACATCGCCGCAGGTTCGGACATCATCGAAACGAATACCTTCAGTGGAACCACGATTGCCATGGCGGATTATGGCATGGAATCGCTGGTGCCAGAAATCAATCGCGATGCCGCGAAACTCGCCCGTCAGGCTGCTGATGCCTGCACGGACCGCCGGGTTTTTGTCGCGGGAGCCATTGGGCCACTCAATCGAACCCTGACGCTCTCCCGGGATGTTAATGATCCCGGAGCGCGCGATGTGACATTCACTCAAGTTGTTCAAGCTTACTTGGAGCAAATCGAAAACCTGGTGGCCGGAGGGGTCGACATCCTCCTTGTGGAGACGATCTTTGACACCCTCAATGCCAAGGCCGCCCTCTTTGCGATTTCGGAGTATTATCAAAATCATATAGCCAACCCTGACCTCCGACCTCCGGTGATGGTCTCCGGCACGATCACAGATCTGAGTGGACGCACCCTGACCGGTCAGACGGTCGAGGCGTTTCTGAATTCGATTGCCCATTTTCCGTTGCTTTCCGTGGGTTTGAATTGTGCCCTGGGCCCCAAGGAAATGCGGCCCTACATCGAAGAACTTTCCACGATTGCGCCGTTTTATGTCAGCACCTACCCGAATGCCGGCCTGCCTGATCCCCTTTCTCCAACCGGTTTTCCCGAGACGCCGGACTCGCTGGCGCCTCAACTGCGCGAGTGGGCCGAGCAGGGATGGCTTAACATTGTCGGCGGATGTTGTGGAACCACCCCGGACCACATCCGCGCGATGGCGGCAGGAGTGCGTGGTTTGCCACCCCGCCAGGTTGCGACCCGCGATCGGACGCTTCGGCTCAGCGGACTCGAACCCTTCACCGCAAGACCAGAAATCCCTTTTATCAACATCGGTGAACGAACGAATGTCACCGGCTCCCCCAAATTCTCAAAGCTGATCCTCGCCGGGAATTTTGATGAGGCGCTGGCCGTCGCAAGGCAGCAGGTCGAAGCCGGGGCCCAGGTCATCGATATCAACATGGATGAGGGCATGCTCGATGGGGCCGCTGCCATGACAAAGTTTCTCAACCTCATCGCCGCCGAACCCGACATCTCGCGCGTGCCAGTGATGATTGATTCCTCGAAGTGGGAGGTTATTGAAGCCGGTCTGCGGTGTGTCCAAGGCAAGGGGATCGTGAACTCGATTTCGCTCAAGGGCGGTGAGGAAGAATTTAAGCGTCAGGCGACGTTGGTGCGTCAGTATGGGGCCGCAACCATTGTCATGGCCTTTGATGAACAGGGCCAGGCGGATTCCTTCGAACGCAAAACTGCAATTTGCCAACGTGCCTACCGGATTCTCACAGAAGAGGTTGGGTTTCCCGCTGAGGACATCATTTTTGATCCCAATATTTTGACCGTTGCCACCGGCATCGAAGAGCACAACTCCTACGCCAAAGCCTTCATCGAAGCCACGCGCTGGATCAAAGAAAATTTGCCCTATGCCCGCGTGAGCGGAGGCATCAGCAATATCTCGTTCTCATTCCGTGGCAACAATGCCGTGAGGGAAGCCATGCACGCCGCGTTTTTGTATCACAGCATCCGCGCAGGTCTCGATATGGGCATTGTGAATGCGGGTCAGCTCGCCGTGTATGAGGAAATCCCGAAAGACCTGCTCGAACTGATCGAGGACGTGCTTTTTGATCGCCGTCCGGATGCCACCGAGCGGTTGGTGACTTTTGCCGAAACCATCAAAAGCAAGGGCGGCAAGGAGGCCGTCAAAGAAGACACGGCCTGGCGTTCGGGTTCCGTCGAGGAGCGCCTCAAACATTCGCTCATCCGGGGGATCACGGATTTTATTGATGACGATACGGCCGAGGCCTTGGATAAATACGGAAGACCACTCACCGTGATCGAGGGGCCGCTCATGGATGGCATGAAGGTTGTTGGTGATCTGTTTGGTGAGGGCAAAATGTTTTTGCCTCAAGTCGTGAAAAGTGCCCGAGTCATGAAAAAATCCGTGGCCTATCTGACCCCCTACCTCGAAGCCGAAAAAGCGGCAAATCCGGGTCAGCGCGCCGCAGGAAGGGTCATTATGGCCACGGTCAAAGGCGACGTTCATGACATCGGCAAAAACATTGTGGGTGTCGTTTTGGCCTGCAACAATTACGAGATCATTGACATGGGGGTGATGGTGGCCTGTGACAAAATTCTGGCCGCTGCGCGCGAACATGATGCCGATGTGATCGGTCTGTCCGGGCTCATCACACCATCTCTTGATGAGATGATTCATGTGGCGAAAGAAATGACCCGCGAAGGTTTCACGATCCCGCTCCTCATCGGTGGCGCCACCACAAGCAAGGCGCACACCGCCGTGAAGATCGAGCAGTTTTATAAACATGGAGTTGTCCATGTGCTGGATGCCTCGCGCTCGGTCAACGTGGTCAGCGCCCTGCTGAGTGACGAACAAAAGCCGGCCTTTATGGACAAGCTGGCCGCTGATTATGAAACCCTGCGCAACGAACACGCGAACCGTACCGCTGGGAAACCCATGCTTTCGCTCAAAGATGCCATCACCAATGCTCCCGAATTTGATTTTGAGAATTTGCCTCAACCTGAATTCACGGGGTTGATCGTCTTTTCATCGGAGGCAGAAGAATCAACTGACCCCCGCCGAAAACACGTTTCTGTTTCGCTGGAAGACCTCGTTCCCTACATCGACTGGTCTCCGTTTTTTCACACCTGGGAATTGCGTGGCCGGTATCCCGCCATCTTTGATGACCCCCATTCCGGGGCCGAAGCCAAAAAGCTGTTTGATGATGCCCAAACCCTGCTGAAAGAGATTGTCGAAAAGAAGCTCCTGCATCCCCGCGGCGTGTGCGCCCTGTTTCCGGCCAACCGCCGGGAGGAAGATATCATCATCTACTCGGACGAATCCCGTTCCCACATCGCCGCCTCCCTGCACTGCCTCCGCCAACAAATCAAAAAACCAGCTGGCCAACAAAATCTCTCCCTCGCAGATTTTGTGGCACCGGCCCCACACTCTGACCACGTCGGTGCCTTTGCGGTCACCTCGGGCCACGGCCTCCAGGATATCATCGCCCGCTTCAAAGCCGACCATGACGACTACAATGTCATCATGGCCGAGGCCCTCGCCGATCGGCTTGCCGAGGCCTTTGCTGAATACCTGCACAAGTTTGCGCGGGACGCCTGGGGATTCGGAAAAGACGAAAACCTGACCACCGAAGAAATCATCCGCGAAAAATACCGTGGCATCCGCCCCGCCGCCGGTTATCCCGCCCAACCCGACCACACGGAAAAATGGGCCGTCTGGGATCTGCTCGATGCCGAAGCCACCACGGGAATCACCCTCACCGAAAGCCTTGCCATGTTCCCCGGCTCCAGCGTCAGCGGCCTTTATTTCGCCCACCCCGAAGCCAAATACTTCGCAGTCGGCAAAATCGAACAGGACCAAATCAACGACTACGCAAAAAGAAAAGGCATGACCGAGGTTCAAGTCGAAAAATGGCTTAGCCCCTACTTAAATTATGACCCTGACAGCGCCCTGACCAAACCCTGCCAGCCCGGCGCAAAGATGTAACCGAAGGAAGTTTACAGAAATCCGTTTACAGTTTTCAGCTCTGCATCCAGCCTGGGACCGCTGGCTGAACTTAACAACCTTACGCCATTCGCCATGCCATTCGGGTCGGGCCTATAAAAGTGGCCGTTCTGCCACCGCGTGATGGGTGTGATGAAAAGAGGGTGAGGTTGAGGTTTTGGGGTGGATCGCGATCTCCGAGCGCGATGGGAACAAGTGGCGGCGGAGCCGCGTCGGATTTCTCATCGTGCGGCGGAGCGCCCGATCCCCCTTCATCACGCCTGCCTTGCACATGGCTCGGTGATTGACGTTTCATAAGATCAGGAGGAGATTGGATGTCATGACAAGGCGGAACCAAGCTGGAATCACCGCAGTAGAGATCTTGGTGCTGTTAGTGGTTGTGGGTGTTTTGGCGGCCCTGACGATCCCTTCAGTTAGTGGTGGCCCAGGGAGAAACGAATTCACCCAAGTCCTTAACAATGCCCTTCAACTGCAATTTGCAACGTACAATGTATCTCTCGAAGCTGAGGCAGCCGGTGAGACTCACTTGGCTTGGCCGGGAGAGCAGGCGGGAAGTTTTTCGAACTGGATTGCTTCTTTAACCAATATTCTGAGCACAAACGACATCTGCAAAATGCTGTCGGGTCCTGGTATTCGCGTCCGGCCTGAGGACATGTTTTCCATGGAGAAAACGGCCTTGCGGGTTTATGCGGTCACACGAAACTCCGCGAGCAACACGGTCATGATTTCGTCCGCCAATTTCACCAACACCCCCACGGGTGGCATCCCCTTGCAGTCCTCCATAAAGCCCTACGGAAAAAAGGGATTTATTGTGATGGAGAAAGGTGGGAACGGGCGGGTACTTATGGGACGTTATGTTGGAAATCCCGAGGTGATCGGTGGTTATGCTCCACTCTGTCAGTAATCTCCCGAGCTTTGTCCGCTATTCGGAACAGCCAAAACGCCCGAAAGCTGGAGACCCAACTTTCTTGCAACTGGATTGACTACGTAGGCAAGGGCTGACAACCCGTTTATCCTTGAAAAGGGGTCTCAATGAACGCTAAAAACTACCCATGAGACGCCATGGACGAAGTCTGCCCTTCGATGCCGCATTTGTAGGAGTTATACTGCACGCGGCATTTGTAGGCAAATTGCTGCGCACGGCTCAATAACACTGTTCGATCAAATCAATGAGAGCTTTTTTTGCGCTTAGCCTTTTTCTATCGTTATTTTGGTCGCCTGCAATCGCCACGGCTCGAGAGATTGCAGGCTATCTTCCCTTTGAGGAACTGCTGCGAAAGTCCGATTTGGTTATTATAGCGGAACCGCAAGCTGAGACCAAGGATAGTTCCGACGATGACATTATCAATTTGCCAGGTATATTGTCTAAGGATCTCACTGATCCGAAAGCCACTGGAGCTGCACTAAAAGCCCGAGGAGTAGAAACCCCGTTCCGCATCCTCGCTATACTTAAGGGACCTTCAGAACTCAAAACTATCATTTTGCATCATTACCGTGAATTATATGAGAAGCCGTCCATGAATCCTCCTAACTTGTTTAGAATCGGACGGCGAACTGATGGATACTCGTTTTTGCTGTTTTTGATCCGCGAATCAGATGGCAGATACGCACCCGTTACAGGTCAGACGGATCCCGGGGCGACATGCATTTTTCATCTTGGATCCTGAAGAACGAACCAAAAGATGGACTCATCAAAAAACAAATTGCCATCCCTCCGGCACTTCTGTCATGCCTCCTGTTGCGTCCAAGAACAGCCGATGGTGTCGGGCCTATAATTTAAATGCCGTTTACCAGATTCATCCAAGCGGGTCAGACGTTGCCAATTGCCCCATTTTTCTCTTGATGACTTGAGAATTCCTGTTCTCCGAGTTTCCGCAATCATTAACCGACCACCAGCCGTCAACTCACATGCCCGCGTTTCGACGACGATGATATCTCTCCCCCTGCCCAAACGCCCGAAAGCCGGAGATCCACCTTCCTTGAACCTGGCTTGACTACGTAGGCAAAGGCTGACAACCCGTTTGTCCTTGAAAAGGGGTCTCAATGAAGGCTAAAAAAAACCATCAATGAGACGCCATGGACGAAGTCTGCCCTCCGATGCCGCATTTGTAGGAGTCATACTGCATGCGGCATTTGTAGGTAAATTGTCTCGCGCTGCTCAATAACACTGTTCGGAATAGCAAAATGCGCCGCCCATTTCTTCTTGCTCTCATAGGTTTAGCCGCACTTCTTTGTGTGCCTGCGCTTTGGAACAAGATAATGACCAAGAGAATCCTGAGCGAGCGCGATCACACGATGAAACTCATTCAGGATGCGCAGACTCTAGCATTTGCAATCCTTGAGGTCGACTCGGAGCGTGAGTCCAAGGGGCTCCCCTCGATTTATCCCCGAGATTTAGACCTCGATTCTGGAAAGGCGTATCTTTCGTATTTGCTGGAGCACGGCTTTATTTCAGCTGTTCCGAACACGAGTCCGAGCATGAGAGTAGCTAATTTATCCAGATCCGATTCAGCGGATACGATATTCGTGACCAGCATCGGCACAATGCGGGACATTCACACGATGATTCACAACCTTGGTGGCTATCCCAATTACAAGAAGGGTTTTCTTTCAATCAAGAAGAACGGCAATGGGCAGTTTTACGCATCTTCTGTGGCGCTCTCTGCGACTGGACAAGAACCACCGATTCAACCGCAATTCCTAGAACCAGAAAAATAATCCGAACGATGGACTTAACCACGGGCAATTACGCATTTTCGATGGTGAGCACGGATGCAGCTACCCGTTCAGGCACAGAGGCTGCGAAGACGAAGAGCAGCCTCAGCGCCTTCACCCCCGCCGCTGTGATGGCAGTCGCTGTTCCGCCGGTGGCAAGTCATCGGGGACGTTGAAAATATGACCACCTATTTAACTCGTATCGTTCTGACACTCGTGCTTTTTTCTGCGGAACCTGCTAGCTGATGAAAAACAGCCGAAAGGGTCAGTAGTATCAGATCAAAGCAAGGGATAATTTTGTATAAATAAAAGAGGGCAGGGCGGAGGGTGCCAATGAGAGAGGGATTTCAAATTGGCTTCGGGCGGAAGGATTGAGCAGAGCTCAGGAATGAAGGAGGAGGCGGAGCGGGAACGGTGGCTGCACCGGGTTCTCTAAGAGTGAGAGAGGAGCCCCCTTGACCTGGCAGACTGGTGTGACGCGCCATCACTCCCGCCTTTACGCGGGGCTGTGGCAGAGTATCTTTGAGCCATGGTCCGACCATCGCCGTGGTTGGGCGAGGTCGGATCGGGGGCGACCGGTGAGTTGGCATACTGACCCAAGCCATCGCGTAATGCGTGGCATCCTATAAAAAGCCATCCGGTCGCCCCGTCTCCGATTTTCATTTCCTCATGGAGTTTGCTTGATGAGCCTCCGTCGTGTGTGGGGAAAAAGTGAGGTGGTAGATTTCATTTGCGCAGTGGCAGATCGATGGATCGAGATTCGATGATAACGCGCCGCCAAAATCCCAAGGGAGTGGACTTATCGGAGATGAGAGTGGTTCCCTCCGGGATGGTTCGCCATTTGCTCAGCAGGATATTCCAAGTCTCCTGTGCGGCATTGGCACGGTCCTCTTGGGAAGCAAACTGGGAGCGTCCTTTGGGTTCGAGATAGGGCGTCTCATTGAGGACCAGAGAGCGCAGCAGGCGCAAATAGCGGCGAGCCCCTGCAAAGAGACCATGCTGACCATTGGCATTCCAACGCACCATGCGCTCCTTGAGTTCTGGAGGGCCGTAGAGGAGGATCTTTTGGGCGCTTTGGACTGTCCAGTCTTTGAGGATGTGGTTGCAGCGTGCGGGGGTGTGACCTTGGCTGGGTGGTTTGTCAGGCCCGCCGCTCTGGAAGGTTTTTGGCACGATGCCGGCAAAGGCACAAAGGGAGTCCAAGCGAGCAAGTCGTTGAGGATTTCCTAACTCAGCAGCCATGCCAGAAGCCAAAGTAAAACCGATGCCTCGAATGCTTGTGAGCATGCTGTAAGGGGTGGATGCAAGAAGGACAGCGGCTTGTTGGCGAAGCTGATTGGCATTTTCGGTAAGGCACAGACGCAGATCCACGGAGGCCGTGAGGACATTCTGGAGTCCTACCAAACGATGACTTGCGGGAGGAAGAGCCATGGAAGCCAGAGCGATGAGTTTTGCTGCAACTTCGTGGGATTCCCGCACGTGATGCCGAGCCAGGAAAGCACTCAAGGTCTGAGGACGGCGGCGGGCTATCTCTGGGGCACTAAACCGAGCCTTCATAAGGGCCATGGAAGCTTGGCAAAAGGGCGTCAGTCCGCTTTGTGAGTGATCAAGGAAGCCCGGGAAAAGCTGATCCACCAAAGCGTGAATACGATTGGACACGGCTGTTTGTTGGCGAACGAGGGAGCGTCTGGAGCGAGTGAGCTCACGCAGGGCGCTATAAATTTCTGTTTCGGCTTGTTGATCTTTGGCGCTCAACGATGCATGAGGGCCAGTGGAGCTTGCCCGGCGAGAAAGAAGGGTCTTTGCAATGCCAAGCAGATCGAGCAGGTCGGTAGTGGCATTGAAGCTCTCACGGTTCTCGGCAGCTTCAGCAGCATTGACGCGAAGAACCAAATAGTGTCGGGAACGCAAAGCCTCAGTGAAGTTTACGACATAGGATGGCTCGTCCTCTCCACCCAGGAAAATATTACACTTGGAAATCTTGCGTTGCCGAGCAGTCGCAGTGATTTGCTCAATGAGATAGGCAACACCCTCCGATGAATTAACAACGGGAAATGGTTTGCGTAGAATATCTCCATTCCCGTCGCAACACAAAGCCACATGTTTGCGTTTGGCGTAATCAATGGCGACACAGAGAACTTTTTTCGGATCTTTGGCCCTTTCGAAAAGAACACGCAGGAGCGAGTTCTGGTTACGATAGATGGAGTTGGCAGGTTGGGAGGATGATTTTACTTTCATGGCATCTCGAAGATGCCAGTTCGGCAGCTTCAACGCGCCACCGAAGCAGTCAGGCGAGCAAGAGCCCTACGGGCTCGCCCGCCTGCTTCGGATGGCTTGTTGAAAAGGTACCAGTCC
>JBGTLQ010000053.1:0-17487 GCA_041744075.1 Terrimicrobiaceae bacterium | reverse complement strand
CAAACCGAAACTTGTTCGGACTGCGGAAAAGCTCGCCTCTGCCGTGGACCGTCGTTCGCTCCGGGAAATGCAGAACCTGCTTTTCAAAATCAAGCGCGAGTATCGCGCCGCCCACAAACGCTACTCCCAACAGCACGGATTCCATTCCTATGCCAATCGAAGCGCCCACACACACGGCCATCGGCAACAGAGCCACCAACTCTGATTTCGTTCTCTGTCAGGATTTCGTTTTTCGACCGGCAAACGTGGATGGATTTGCGCACCAATCCTATGAGGACGGCTCTGCTGTCACCACGGTGAATTTCAAATCCTACACGCAGAGCATTCCCGACCCGGAGCGCAGGCTGTTCGATTTTCTGACTTCGACATTCAACCCGAAACCCGTTGATGAAAATCGCTGACACCATCGTCTTCGTGATGTGCGTGATTGGTGCCCTGGCCGGATATTTCCTGCTCGCACCGCCTCTCTCGTTCGTTGTCATTGGCCTTTGCGCATCGTTCGGCGTATGGAGCCTGCTTGCGGAGGACAATTCCGGGAGAATTGTCCTCCGTCTTGGAGGCATCACCTGGACGATGGAAGATTTTGTTCGTGGTTGGCTGATCACCGGACGCACGGGCTCGGGAAAAACTCAAAGCGCCATCAACGCGATCACGTTCCAGATATTCCAGAACGTCAAAGATTGGGGCGGCATCTGCCTCGACCAAAAGGGACTGTATTGGGAGATCCTTGTCAAAATGGCTGCTCACTTTGGGCGCGCTGATGATCTCATTTTGCTACAAACCCGTCCATCCGGCGAAAGCGCGCTCTGGCGACCTCCACACACCATCAATATTACTGGCAATCCCGATGTTCCTGCTTCGACTTATGCGAAAGTCATTGTGGATACGGCCGTGTCTTTGACGGGCGGACGCGGCGGGAATCCGTTTTTCCCGACCAAGGCCCAACTCGCGATTCAAACAGGCTTTGAAATTCTCCGGCACATGGAGGCCTACGTCACCATTCCGAACATTCATCGGCTCCTGCTCAGCGCGGAAGATTCCAACGCGGCGATTGAAACCCTGATGAATCGTGGCGATCAACGTTCCCACGAACTCATCACGGCGTTTCGCAGTTACCTCGATCAACCACCCGAGCAGTTGGGCGGTGTTCAAGGCACGTTAAGCACGTATCTCGAATTCTTTCTGAACCCGGAAATCTCCGAGGTGTTCTGCGCGAACGAGCCGACATTCTCCGTCTCCGAAATCGATGCTGGAAAAATCGTTTGTCTTGCCATGCCGCAGAAATTCCAGAGCGAGCGGCTCTACATCAATACGATCCTGAAATTGTCTTACTATTTCCACGCCTTGAGTCGATTCGACAAATCCGCCGAGCAGCGCGAGAGGGACAATCTGATCATTCTTTTTGCGGACGAAGGGCAGGAGATCATTACCGGCGCGGAATCCGCCTTTGCCGATCATCGGGCGGCGGGTGTGATTCGGGAAGCGCGGGCGACCATCGTGCTTGCCACGCAGGCCTACACCTCCATTCACGGTTCTCTCGATAAACGGTATGCCGACGTGCTCATGCTCAATTTGAGCAACGAGTTGATCTTCACTGTCGCAAATCATGATTCCGCCGTCATCGCGTCGAAAAACATCGGGGAGCGTGAAGTTGTGGAAAAATCCTGGGGTTGGGCGGGAGGCAAGCGGTCCTACAATTACCAACGCAAGATCAAACCATTCTTTGAACCTTATCAGTTGCGAAAGCTACCGAAGTTCTCGGCAATCATACGCCACTGCGAAAAACCATTCCGCAAGCGGTTCGTTGCACCGATCAACCCAGATGGCTCCTACCCAAAATGGTTTGTCTCATCCCGTCCCGACTACGCTTTGTGGCAATGGCTCCAAGGCAAGAAACCTCAACCCGTCACTGCTCCATGAACGACCTTATCGAAAACCTCACCGGCCTCGAACCGTATCTGTCCTCCAAAATTAAAGGTCAGGGTCACGTCATCCCCCGGGTTTGCTCTGTGCTGGAACGCGGCCAACTGGGTTTGCAGCCCCATGGCAAACCGCTTGGTTCATTCCTTTTCCTCGGACCTACCGGGGTCGGAAAAACGGAATTAACGCTGGAATTCTCCAGTTACCTTTTCGGAGCGGATGCCGTTTTCCGCTTCGATATGTCGGAGTTTCTGCATGTGGACAATGTGAAGCTTTTCATGGGCGATGAAAGCGGCCGCGTCGGCCGACTTGGGCGCGTGCTCGCCAACCACGCATCAGGAGTTCTTCTTTTTGATGAAATCGAAAAAGCTCACCGGCTCATCTGGGATCTCTTTCTACAGATGACCGACGCGGCGCGTATCACGCTTGCCGATCACCAAACATACGACCTCTCAGGATTTTACATCGTCTGCACCAGCAATGTCGGTTCACAGCAACTCCTCCGCCCAACTCGACTTCCGTTTGCCACGCTAGAGCGCGCTGTTCTGGGCGAACTCCACCGCGTGTTCCGACCAGAACTCATTGGGCGATTCGACGAGAAAATTGTGTTCAAGCCACTTTCACCCGAAACTCAACGCGAGATCGGACAGATTGTCGTTGACGACGAGCTAGCCCGGTTCCGGGAGCGCGGCTTTTCCGTCGTTGTCTCCGATGAGGCATTTGAGTTTCTTATTCGTCAAGGTATCCAAAGAGCGTTCGGCGCTCGCCCACTTAAAAAGACCGTGCAACGATTTCTTGGTGATGCCATTCGCAGTGCGCTGAAGTCCGGCTCTTCCCCAGCGGGTGTGTTACGGGTGAGCCCGCATTCCGATGGTTTAGTTTTCATTTAGGGGTCTTTATTCCGCTAGACTAAACAGCGGCGAATCTATCCGATCCGTGCCTTCTTAAGCCGTAGAGCGTTGCCAATTACCGACACACTGCTCAATGCCATGGCGGCACTGGCGATAATCGGACTCAGAAGGATACCGAAAAACGGATAGAGCACTCCCGCCGCAATGGGGATGCCGAGCGTGTTGTAGAGGAATGCAAAGGCAAGGTTTTGCCGGATGTTTCGCATCGTGGCGCGGCTGAGAGCGATGGCATGGACGATGCCACGCAGATCACCTTTCACGAGCGTGACGCCCGCGCTGTGCATGGCGACATCTGTGCCCGTTCCCATGGCGATTCCCACATCGGCGGCGGCAAGGGCCGGGGCATCGTTGACGCCATCACCAGCCATCGCAACGACTGCGCCATCGGATTTTCGCTCGGTGACGCGGCGCTGTTTGTCTTGCGGGCTGACTTCCGCGGCGATCTCATCGATACCAAGTTGTGCTCCGATGCGTTCGGCGGTTTGCTTGTTATCTCCCGTCAGCATGAGGATCTTGATCCCCAGTGCGTGGATTGCGGAGATCGCCTCAGGCGTAGAGGCCTTGATGGGATCCGAGAGAGCGAGAAATCCAGCCACTTGGCCGTCGATGCCGACCCAGATCACGGTCTGTCCCTCCGATTGCAGACGTGTAGCTTGTTCGCTCAGCGGTTGCTTTTCCAAATTCTGGCCGTCTGCGATCAGTGTCAATTTACCGACGACGAGGGTTTTTCCATTTACACGACCGGTGACGCCCCCACCAGTGACGGCTTCGAACGACTCAACGTGGGGGAGTTTCAGATCTCGCTCCCGAGCCGCCGCGACGACTGCCCCTGCCAGGGGGTGTTCGCTTTGGGCCTCCAAAGCAGCAGCGGCAGCAAGAATTTCGGCTTCCGCAAAAGGATTCATCGTGACGATCTCCGTGATCTTGGGTCGGCCTTCGGTGAGGGTGCCGGTTTTATCCACCACGAGAGTGGTCACCTTGCCCAGTGTTTCCAATGCTTCGGCATCCTTCACGAGCACACCCAGCGATGCGCCTCGTCCCACGGCCACCATGATGGACATCGGAGTGGCAAGACCCAGTGCGCACGGGCAGGCGATGATGAGCACGGCCACTGCGTTTACGAGGGCATAAATCAAGGCGGGCTCGGGTCCAAAAATCGCCCATACGCCAAACGTTACCACAGCGATGACCACCACCGCTGGGACAAACCACGCGGAAACCACGTCGGCTAACCGCTGGATCGGCGCACGGCTACGTTGCGCTTGGGCGACCATTTGGACGATTTGAGCAAGCATTGTCTCTGCCCCGACCCGCTCGGCCTTCATAACAAAACTCCCCGTTCCGTTGAGGGTGCCAGCCACGACTTTTTCGCCGACTGTTTTTTCGACCGGCACGGGCTCGCCTGTGAGCATGGACTCATCCACCGTGCTACGACCTTCGACGACCAAGCCATCGACGGGAATCTTTTCGCCGGGCTTGACGCGAAGCTGATCGCCGGCAGCCACCACATCGAGAGGCACGTCCTCTTCCATGCCGTCACGCAGTCTGTGCGCGGTCGTTGGCGCAAGTCCTAGCAGGGTTCTGATAGCTTCACCCGTTCCTGCGCGGGCGCGAAGTTCCAGCACCTGACCAAGCAGCACAAGCGTGATGATCGCGGCTGCCGCTTCGAAATACACGGGAAGAGTTCCCCCGTGACGCAGAGTGTGCGGCAAGACATCGGGAACGAATAGCACGAAGAGGCTGAAAAGGTAGGCCGCCCCGGTGCCCAGCGCGATCAGGGTGAACATATTCAAATGGCGGCTCACGAGCGACCGAGCACCCCGCTCAAAAAATGGCCATCCCGCCCAAAGCACGACTGGCGTTGAGAGCAGAAATTGAATCCACGCCGAGACGTTCCCAGGGATGGCGCTCAGACCGGGAAGGTGAGCCCCCATGGCAAGCACAACAACTGGCACGGTAAGGGCGGCCCCAATCCAAAACCGCCGTGTCATATCATGAAGTTCTGAATGATCTTCCTCGCCCGCGTTTGCCACGGCGACGGCCTCAAGGGCCATGCCACAAATCGGGCAACTTCCCGGACTATCCTGCCGCACCTCCGGGTGCATTGGACACGTGTAAATCGTCTTGGCCGGTCGCTGGAATGTCGGATTTCGCTCCAGCGCCATTCCACATTTCGGGCACGCCCCCGGTTTATCCGATTCCACGCCTGGACACATCGGGCAGAACCACTCCTTTGTAGGTTGAATGGTGTCGTCGCGGTGATGGCTTCCCGATGGATTCGGCGCACCTGCGGACTCGGGTTTATGTGAGCAACAGTCGTGGTGGCTCATAGGTCCCCCTCCATGGCCGCGATGATCGGGCAGTTGGCGACCGACCCTTGCCCATCACACGCTTCGGCCAGCTCGGCGAGGGCGCGTTTCATGCTTTGGAGATCACGGATCTTTTTTTTGATTATGGAAAGCTTCTCATTCGCGAGTTGCTTCACCCGGACACTTCCGCCTTTGGGTTCGGCCCGCAGCGCGAGGAGGTCCGAAATTTCCGCCAAGGTGAAGCCAAGTTCCTGAGCACGCTTAATGAAGCGCACACGTGAAACTACTTCAGAAGAATACTCGCGATAGTTGGCGGCGCTTCGGGTAGGAGGAGCCAGTAAACCTTTTTGTTCGTAAAAGCGGATGGTCTCTGCATGCACGTTTGCATGCCGAGCCAGCAGGCCTCTTGTGAGTCGATTTTCCATGATCATGGTAAGACGATAGGGGTTGTATATAGATACAAGGTCAATGGCCTTTTTTATTTTTCTTTGGCGGAATTGGCGCGGGACGAGAGAAACTCCTAATTTCACGCCCGGCGCGGCTATCTTTCACCCCGAGCAGTCAGAGCGGCCAAGGTGACTGACAACACGGATAGTGCGGATGTCCCCGGATGAACCTTTGAGTTCAAGTCCGAATAGATCCCTTCCTTTTCCGCCGAGCCGAGGATGAGGAGCTAGCAAATTTCCACTGAGACTGTCACAGCCCTCCGCAACCAATGACCCTTTGGAATCCATACCATAAGCATGGATGTGGGCGGATTTTGGTGCGGCATACCCATAACTCACATAGGCAGTTCCGCGAATCTTCCCGTCACGAAGATCGATGCGCACGTTTTTTAGATTCAAAGAGGGAGTTCCGGCTTCGGTGATGATCGTGGGGGAATGTGACTTGTCGGTCCCAGCTAGGGACAATGTGATCGAGGCAACCACCGATGAGAGAGCGACAAGAAGAACTTTCATGGTGTGTTGAACGAGCCGATGGAGATTTTCCCTCACATCCGAGGGATTTCTGGTAATTTCTCGTTCCATTGATCATGAACGACTCCGACCTCGATAAGCTGCTTACGGGAATTTCCTGTCGAAAGGCAACCGAACTTCCCTCTTCCTTTGCGGGGAATGTGCTGCGGCAAATTCGCCTTCAAAAATCCCACGCGGCGGAATCTCACTCTTGGCTTGCCGAGCTTCTCCATGCGTGGCTCCGTCCGCAAACAGTGGCCCTCGCCTTCTCTATCGCGATAGCCGTCGGGGCGGTCGCTCCCCTTACCATGAGTTTTTCCGAATCCTCGCAGGCTGCTGTCAGGGGGTTGGATCTGAATGTTTTTTCCAGTATGGCTCCCAACGCGCCATCGGGATTACTGGGCAAAATCCGATGAAAAGGTCTTCCTCGGCGCTGATTCTTCTTGGAATTGTGGGTTTGGTGGCTGCCAGCGCGGCGTGCCTCTCCATCATGCTTTACTCGAATTGGCACAAACCTGTGCAGCAGAATGCTCACGACTGGATTCACACCCAGCTGAATATAACCGCAGAACAGGATCTCGCCCTCGCGCCAATCGAGAAACGCTACCGCTCTGAACGCAACAATCTGGAACAGCAACTGACTCTGGCGAATCGCGAACTGGCGGAAGCGATACTGGCAGATGGTCGCGAATCGGAGCGTGTGCACGCCGCAATTGAAAAGATCCATGTTCACATGGGTGCCTTACAAAGAGTCACCATCGGCCATGTATTTGAAATGAAGGGGATTTTGACCCCCGAACAATATCGAAAACTATTGAATCTCACCGCGAACGCTTTATATGACCTTGACTCCGGCCATGCGGCCGATTGAGGCCGAAGACCCGCCCGACTGGGACTTGGCCGAACGCGCTAAATGTGGCGACGAATCGGCCTACGAGCTTTTGATTCTCCGATACCAGGCTCCGATCCACAGTTTTATTTTTCGATCTGTATCCGATGACGAAACGGCGAGGGATCTCTCACAAGAAGTGTTCGTGAGGGCGTGGTTTGCCTTGGATAGAGTAAAGCCCAAAGCTCGCTTCTCGACGTGGTTGTTTCAGATTGCGGTCAATCTTTGTCGCGACCACGCAAAGTCCAAAGCCACGCGAAATGCTCGAATCACAGACTCTTTTACCCGACAGCCCAGCGATGAACGACCGGAGGAGCGGGAGTTTGCCTCAGCACAGCCCTCCCCAGCGGAACACGCTGCGAGTAAGGAAGCGATGGAATGTTTGGAATCGGAAATTCGGGCGCTGCCGGAGGAACTCCGCATACCTTTCGTGCTCGGAGCAGTTGAACATCAGCCCTACAAGGAGGTTGCTGCCATTCTAGGCCTATCGGCCAAAGCCGTTGAAGTCCGCATTTACCGGGCTCGACAACAGCTCTGCGAGCGGCTCACCCGCTCTGGATTTGGGAAGGCAGACACCTAAAACTTGAATGAGGGATTCTCGCATGGCCATCGTTATAATGGCCACATGAGAGGAATTTTTTGCGCATTGTTGATCCTGCCAGTGTCGATTTGCGCCGAGACGCTGGATTTCCAGCAGGCGCAGAAGAATGCGCTGTTCAACAATCCTTCGATTCGTGCGGCCTATCACTCCATCGCGCAGGCCCGTGGCCGCCTAATTCAGGCCGGGTTATGGCCGAATCCGATGGTTGATTTGGCCTATCGATCCGATATTTTTTCTGGCAGCCAAGGCCAGAACCGCGTCACAGTAGGCCTTGCCCAGCCGCTTCCGCTGGGTGGCCGATTGGCTAAAGCACGAAACGTCTCGAGGGTTGAAGTAGCCATCGCTCTTACAGAAGTTCGGGATGAGGAACGCCGACTCGTTCAGGAAGTGCAGCGAGTTTTCATCGAAGCGAGGGCCGCCTCGGAGAAAAGCGCAGTTTTGCGTAAACTGATAAAGTCTGTCGATGGTCTGATTTCTCTTAACGAAGCCCGACGACAAGCGGGACAAGCGTCTGCGATCGCCGTCAATTTGGGAAAAGTCGAGAAGGAGGGCCTGCGACAGCAACTCATCGCGTTGGAAGCCGATGAAGGCGCTGCGATTGCCACGCTAAAAGGGTTGCTTGGCATGACTCCCGACGCCCCACTTACGGTGAAAGGGTCGTTGACCGAAGTGATTTCCCTGCTGCGACGAAGCACGGGCACTCGAAAACTTTACCGTCCTGATCTCGTGCAAACCTCTCTTGAGGTTGATGCTGCTGCAGCGGAAATCGCCCTTGGCCGGGCAGAAGCTTGGGAGGACATCACAGTAGGAGTGGAATACGAATTTGAGCGCACGCTCGATGGATCTGAATTGATCAACGAGAACTTTCTTGGGTTTCGAGTTGCGGTTCCTCTTCCGGTATGGAACCGAAACCAAGGGAGGATCGCGGAAAAGGTCGCCACACAGGAACGAGCACGCCAGACATTGATAGCTCGCCAGATAACGATCGAAGCGGAGATCAATGCTGCCCGCGTGCGTGCGTCGAAGTCGGCGGCAGTGGCCGCGCTCATCCAAAAGGACTCGTTGCCTTTACTCGACGAGACTCGGGGCGTGCTTGAAAGTGCCATCCAGACCGGGCAGGCCGATACGACGGAGGCCATTACGCTTACCAATCAGGAAATCGAACAACGGCTCTTTTACGTCGAAGCACTGGCCACAGAGGCACAAGCCTTGAGTGCCGTTGAGGCATCCCTAGGTGCCAATGGCTATTTGAACCGCGACATTTTTATCAATACTCTTCATGAAAATAAATCCGAACCGAAGAAACGCTAAGTGGCTGATTCTCGCTGCCGCGACTCTCTTTTCCCTTCCCAGCGTCTTCGGCCACGCCGGCGAGGATCACGGACCACAAGTTGGTAATGCGGCGGCGGGGGTTGGTGGCCCGGTCGAACTCAGCGAGGTCGCGATTGCCAATCTCGGTGTCGAAACCGCCGAAGCGGAAATCGTTGAACTTCGCCAGAGCGTCCAGCTTGTCGCACAAGTCGAACCATTGCCTGAGAATGTCGCGCAGATCACGCCGCGTTTTGAAGGCACTGTAGGGGAAATCCTCGTGAAACTCGGCGAACCCGTGAAGGTCGGCCAACCTTTGCTCCGCGTAGTCCCCAGGGCGGTCGGAAATCCTGATGTCATCTTAAAATCACCGATCAACGGAGCCGTTACGGTAGTGAAGGTGACGCTTGGCCAGGCATTCACTCCCGATACAGTCCTCATGGTCGTGGGCGACTACTCCAAAGTGCTTGCGCGTGGCACGGCCTATGAGAACCCCGAAGTGCTAGCCCTGAGAATCGGCGACCCGGCGACCCTGACGATCAACGTCTATCCAGAACGTCGTTTCGAGGGCATCATCCAGCGGTCTGACGTGGGACTCGAATCCAACTCCAAAAGTTTCGAGATCTACGCGCTGATCGACAATCACGACAGGAATCTCCGCCCCAACCTCCTTGGCCAACTCTCGGTGGGTGTGGGCAAGGTTCAGTCCGTGTTGGCGGTGCCCGAGAACGCGCTCCTCGGCGACCTTGGAAATCTTTTCGTATTCGTGCGCGATGGGAGCGTCTTCGAGAAGCGCCCGGTTCACACCGGGATCCGGTCTGGTGGCCGGATTGAGATTATCGATGGAGTTTTTCCTGGCGAGCAGGTTGTCACACGGGGCAATTACCAAATTCAATTCGCGCCGAGCGCGCCCCCCAAAAAAACGGAGCATGCCGAAACAGGAAAACCACCCGACGTAAAAATTAAAGCCCCCGGTTTTTTCAATCGCAGCCTTTATATCGGGGCCGGAATCGGAGCAGCCCTGGCCTTGGTGCTGGCCCTCATCTTGCCCCGCCGTCGCTCCGCATAACTTCGTCGAAGCATCACGCCATGTTCGACCGTCTCATCCAGTTTTCTCTCCGCAACCGTCTATTTGTCGTCGCCTTCGCGGCGCTGGTCATGGCGTATGGCGGCTACATTCTGACCAAGCTGCCGGTGGACGTGTTCCCCGACCTCAACCGACCCACCGTCACGATTTTCGCCGAGGCCGATGGACTCGCTCCGGAGGAAATAGAAACTCTCGTTACGTTTCCCATCGAAACCGCGATGAATGGGGCGACCGGCGTGCAGCGCGTGCGCTCGAACTCCAGCGTCGGGCTCTCACTCGTTTTCGTCGAATTCGACTGGAATACGGACATCTATCTCGCCCGCCAGATCGTCGCCGAAAAACTCCAGCAAGTCGCCGCTCAGCTACCTGCCAACACCAAGCCCGTGCTCGGACCGATTTCTTCCATCATGGGCGAGATTATGCTCGTCGGCCTCACCAGCGAGAATCCGAAGGTCACTTCGATGGACCTGCGATCCATCGCGGATTGGCAAATTCGCCAGCGTCTTCTCTCCATCTCCGGCATTGCTCAGATCACGGTCATCGGCGGCGATTTGAAACAATATCAAATTCTGGTCGATCCTTATAAGCTCCAGCATTACGGAGTGAGCCTGCACGATGTTCAAGGGGCAGCGCAGAATGCGAACGTCAACGCGACCGGAGGCTTCTTGCTGCGAGATTACACCGAGGGACTGATCCGCAACCTCGCCCGCGTCAAGTCGGTGGACGATCTCGCCCAGTCCGTCATTCCGGGAGATCGTTCGGCATCGATTCCCCTCACCATCGGCGACGTGGCCGACGTGCGCCTCGGCGGACCACTCGCCAAACGAGGAGATGCCGGAGTGAACGGGAAACCCGCCGTGATTCTTTCCGTCCAGAAGCAACCCGGAGCGAGCACGATCCAACTCACGGAGACCATTCAGGCCGAACTCGACAAAATTCAGGCCACACTGCCCGAGGGCGTGAAAATTCATGCCGAGATTTTCCGCCAGAGTGAATTCATCCATCGCGCAATCTCAAATGTTGAAGAAGCGCTCCGCGACGGCTCCATCCTCGTCGTCATTGTTCTCTTCCTTTTTCTGCTGAACTTCCGCACGACGTTCATCACGCTCACGGCCATTCCGCTTTCTATGATCATCACGGCCATCGTGTTCCACCTCTTTGGAATGAGCATTAATACGATGACACTCGGCGGCCTGGCCATTGCCATCGGCGAATTGGTGGACGACGCCATTGTGGACGTGGAAAACGTCTTTCGGCGCCTTCGCGAAAATCGCCATGCCGCCCAACCCAAGCCAGCGCTGGAGGTCATCTATCACGCATCCAGCGAAGTCCGAAATTCCATCGTCTTTGCCACCATTATCGTCGTGCTCGTCTTTATTCCGCTATTTGCCCTCGGCGGTATCGAAGGGCGCATTTTTGCCCCACTAGGCATCGCCTATATCACGAGCATCATTTCTTCACTCTTCGTCGCCGTCACGGTCACGCCGGCTCTTTGCTCCTACCTTCTCCCGAAAATGAAGCGAATGGAGCATGAGAAGGACTCCTGGCTCGTCCGCACGATCAAGAGTGCAGAGGCCCACCTGCTGAGTTGGGCGGTGCCTCGCACGACGCCGATTCTTCTCCTCGTCGCCCTCGCATTCCTCGCCGCCATGGCGGTCATCCCATTTTTTGGACGTGAATTTCTGCCACCCTTCAATGAGGGAAGTGTGACGATCAATCTCGCTTCCGCACCCGGCATTTCGTTGAAGGAATCGAATCGCATTGGGGCGTTGGCAGAAAAATTGATCCTCGAAGTTCCCGAGGTCTCGATGACTGGACGCCGCACGGGCCGCGCCGAACTCGACGACCATGCCGAAGGCGTGCATTCTTCCGAGATCGAGGTCGAGTTGAAACCCTCTGACCGCGCCCGTGGTGTGATCCTCGATGACATCCGCACCCGCCTCGATCAAATCCCCGGGATCGCCGTCAATCTGGGCCAACCCATTTCCCACCGCATCGATCACCTCCTTTCTGGCGTTCGCGCCCAGATCGCGGTCAAGCTCTTCGGCGACGATCTCACCACCCTTCGAGAGAAGGCCGAGGAAATTCGTTCCGTGATGAGCACCATTCCAGGCGTCGTGGATCTCCAAGTCGAAAAGCAAGTGCTCATTCCTCAACTCCACGTGAACATCGACCGCCAGCAGGCAAAAAAATATGGCGTCATGGCGGGTGAGGTCGCCGAGTATGGCGAACTCGCGATGAACGGTCGGTCCGTTGGCCAAATCCTCGAAGAACAACGCACCTACGATCTCGTGATGCGCCTCACCGACGAGGCCCGTAATGATCCTGACGCCATCAAACGCATTCCCATCGACACCATCGGAGGTCGGGTTATCCCGCTGGGTGTCCTCGCAAACGTGGAAGAGGCCAAGGGCCCAAACATCATCAATCGCGAAAACGTCCGGCGTCGCATTGTGATTCAAGCAAATGTCTCCGAGCGGGATCTCGTCAGCGCCGTCGCGGAGATTCAGCAACGTCTCGGCACCGAAGTGAAACTCCCCGATGGCTATTTTGTCACCTACGGCGGGCAATTCGAGAGCCAGGCATCCGCGTCACGGCTGATCGCTATCCTAAGCCTCTTCTCCCTCTCTGGCATGTTCATCGTCCTCTACGCGCATTTCCGCAGTGCCATGTTCGCCGTGCAGATCATGCTGAATATTCCGATGGCATTCATCGGCTCCGTCCTCGGTGTGTGGCTCATGGGCGGGACCATGTCTATTGCTACCATGGTCGGGTTCATCACTCTGACCGGGATCGCTGCTCGTAACGGGATCATGATGATTTCGCACTATCTCCACCTCATGGAACACGAGGGGGAAAAATTTGACCTTAAAATGATCGTGCGAGGAACTCAGGAACGTCTCGTGCCGGTGTTGATGACCGCACTCACCGCCGCCCTCGCGCTTGTCCCGCTGGTCATTGCCGCTGGACAACCAGGCCGCGAAATCCTGCACCCCGTCGCAGTGGTCATCTTCAGTGGCATCTTTTCTAGCACACTTCTGGACTTTATTGTCACTCCCCTCGTTTTCTGGCGTTTCGGCCGCAAGAGCGTGGCCCGCCTCCTACCTCAGGCAGTGGCAGCATGAGATGCAGGGCGAGCCGGATTTCGTGAGCGAGACCGCGGACGGCCTCGCTTCCTCTTTTGAAGCCGCACGCTAGCTGTCTGCGGGTGTCGTCATGCTGCTCCACGCCGACACCGCGTATGACGACTGGACGAAACAGGGACTCATGCGCAACGAAATCGACCTGCGGGACGCCATCTACCATGGTGCCGTCAAACGCGTTCGCCCGAAGGCCACGACCGACGCTGTTATCATTGCTGGATTGACACCGATTCTTTGGAGCCACGGGGCGGTTGCCGATGTGATGAAGCACACTGCCACCCCGATGGTCGGAGGAGTCATCACCTCCACCTTGATGGAACTGCTCGTCTATCCAGCAATCCTTTTTATCTGGCGCTCACGTTCACTCAAAAAACTTTCCGCGTGAGATAAAGCTGAGGGATTCCCTCAGGCATCTCGTTGGACATGCTGTAAACAACTACAACCAATGAAAACCATAAAATCCATCATCACCACCACCGTCGCCCTCATCGCTCTTTCCTCGGCAGCCTTTGCGTTGCCTCCGGGAAAAGGTGGACCGGCATCTCCAGCCATGAACAAAGGTGACTTCGACGGCCTGAAAGCCGGCGACAAAGTCGCTCTTGTCTGCAAGGCCTCGGACTCTGTAACCATCATCGACATCAAGGATCAAAAGACCGCTATGGAACTCTGCAAAGAGGGCCAAATGGTCCACTGCCCGATGTGCAAGAAAGAATACAAAACAACGTTGGTCAACCCGACCGGTAAAGGAGCAGGCCCCAAGACCAAGGTCGTAATCGTCAACGAAAAAGGTGAGCCTTGCATGTTTTTTGCCAAAGTCAGCTAAAGACACTCGAACCCAAGCCAACGAGCCGCCCCGGGAGTATTCCCGGGGGCAGCTTTTTTTCGAAAATCATGATTTCCACCCACATTTCCCGCACCTCGGTGCGCATCGTATTGATCACGGTCGCCGCAGCTTCCATGCTTCTGCTGATGCCGAGTTGAGCAAGCCGCCCGGTTCAACCCAAAGTCGGGCAATCCTGTCATTGAGCACTTTTTGAAAAAATCTTGAGGGAATTCTCAAACGACATCGTTGGACCGAGACAATGAAATCCAATCCCATCTTCGTCCTTCGAGCCGCATTCGCCCTTGCAGTGATGGCCAGTTCATCTGCCCTTCATGCCAGCCCAGATCATGCACCGTTAAGCGCCGACGGCCATGCCCACACGCACGGGGAAATCGTTCTCGCCTCCACGGGACAAGCTTGGGCGACCATCCGAGATGCGCTTGCTGCGAGTCGAGAAATGATCCGGGAAGGAAAACTAGAGGGCATCCATACTACCACCGAGCAACTTTCGGCAGCCCTCACCCACCTACAAAACGGAAGTGGCATTACCGATGCCGATAAAGCAAAGCGCGCGGATGCTGCTATTCGACAAATGCTTGCCGTCACCTTGGAACTGCATACTGCGGGAGACGCCGGGGATCTGCCGGGAAGTTCCTCAGCGCTCGGTAAATTGGAAGGTGGCGTCAGGCTCCTGGCAATCCAGTTTGACGCGCCATCAATGGTGCCCACGCAGACCCATTGCCCGGTGTCCACACGTCCGCTGGGTTCCATGGGCACACCAGTTATCCACTCATACCAAGACGAAAAAAAAGGTGACCAGACAGTCAGTCTTTGTTGCGCGGGATGCGCTCCGACATTTGATGAAAACCCCGGGCTTTTTGTTGCAAAACTCGACTCGCTTGCGAATCCCGGAACTCCCCTCAAGAATGCCGAGCCAACGATGAAACTTGAGGCGACATCATCCACGCCTCTTGTCGTAGGGCAGCCTGCGAAGGTCACTGTTTCCCTGCTCTCCTTGGATGGCCGCCCGGTTGGCCTTGATGATTTAATGGAGGCGCACACGGAGAAGGTTCACCTCCTCATGATCGACGCGAGCTTGACCGACTACCACCATGAACACCCCATGCCGAACTCTGAGCCTGGGAAATATGAGTTCGAGTTTACCCCGACGAAGCCAGGGTCCTATCGCATCTGGGCTGATGTCGTTTCTGCGAAAACCGGGCGTCAAGAATACATCATTGGAGACCTCGTTGCAGAGACGAAGCCGGAGCCAATGAAACACTCGAACGAATCACTCGTGGCAAAAGTTGACGGGTTGACCTATCAGATTGACATCGGAACCACGCCCCCGAAGGTCGGGCAGGCAATCATGGGCAAGCTTACAATCCGGGATGCCTCGGGACAAATTTTCGACCAACTGGAGCCGGTGATGGGGGCTTATGCACACATCGTGGGTTTTAGCGATGATTACAAATCGATCGCGCACATTCACCCCATGGGGCCGGAACCAACCAAAAAAAGCGACCGTGGTCGCGGCGAGCTAGAATTTCACCTTGAGCCGGAGTCTGCGGGAATTCTCCGTTTGTATGCACAGATTCAAGTCGGAGGTGAGGACAAATTCGCCCCTTTCACTCTTCAAATCCAACCCTAATCACTCCCAACCAACCCATGAAAAAAATAACAGCCATCGTTTTGACCATTGCCGCTGCAGTATCGACTTCATTCGCGCATGAGCATGCGACTACACCTCTTCAAACCGTCCTTTTAGAGTATGTTAAAATCCAGCAGGCGCTCGCGGGCGATTCACTTACCGGTGTGCCCGAAGCAGCCGCTGCGATTGTCACAGCCATAAAGGGCGACGAAGGGGAACTGCCGGGCACAGCGATGTCTCAAGCGGAGGCCGTGGGAAAAGCGACCGACATTAAGGCGGCACGTGCAGCGTTCAAGCCACTCAGCGTTACGCTGATCACTGCGGCATCTTCCCTTAAAGAGAAGACCGGTCATTTCTACGAAGCCTATTGTCCGATGGCCGGTGCCGCGTGGATTCAGGCCGACAAGAAAGTCGCCAATCCCTACTACGGTGCAAGCATGCTCACCTGCGGTGAGATTCGAAAAGAGCTGTAAGCGCATGGCGAAAGAAAAAGAGATTTTATTTCCAACCTTCTATCTCCTTCGCTGGCGACATCTCACGGGTTTGTTTTTGGCAGTCGAGGCGAAATCTACGGTTTTCCAAGGGGGTTCATCGCAAAAACATCCTCCCATCAGTTCCTGCAAGACGGGCTGACCCATAACGGCCTTCAGTGTGGGAGGAGTTTGTGCGTGAAGAGAGGCGGACAGGCTCACGACAACGAACATCACCGCTCCAGCCAGCCGAAATCTAGAATTAAGCTGCCTTGACGGGCTTTTGCTTTGATAGACAGCTTTCACAGGCACCGTAGAGAATGATTTCGTGGTCATCGACCCGGAAACGGCGAGGGGCCATCGTTTTGATACCCTCCAGGCATTTATCGAGTTCAAACACGCCATCACAACTGCGACAGAGAAAATGGTGATGATGGCCTTTGTTCGCGCGCTCGTAACGTGGTGGCTGTCCGGGAATTTCCACAGAAACCACGCGACCATCCGTCGCGAGGGATCTGAGCGATCGATACACTGTCGCCAAGCCGATGCCGGGCGCGTCCTTTAGCGCGAGTTTTTGAATTTCCGGTGCCGTCAGCGGATTTTTCTGCTCAGCCAATACGCTTTCAATCGCCCGTTTCTGTCGTGTGCTTCTAATCACTTCGACGGACCTTACAAAGGAAGCGTCAGGAGATCAATGGCGTGCTCCGCGAGGCTGACGGATGCCAGCCCGGCTCGCCGCCCTGCGATTTGCCAAGATTCGATGGATAACGCCATAGCGGGGACCAAAGAGATAGGCCGCGACAAAAAGGGCGCTCAAGACCATCACGATAGACGGACCAGACGGCAGATTGATCCAATACGACAGGAGTAATCCGAAGACCGCGCCAGCCGTGCCGAGAAAGGCACCTCCCCACAGCATGACCGAGTATGAATCGGTCAGGAGGTAGAGGGTCGCCGCTGGCAGAATCAGCAACCCCAGAGACATCACCACGCCAACGGCTTGAAGAGAGGCGATCATGGCCATCACCATCATGGCTATCAGCAGATAGTCGAACCACGCGACACGGATACCAATGGATGTTGCCACGGCGGGATCGAAAATGGCGAGAAGGAGCTGGCGTTGAAAGATGGCCAGAACAAGCACGATCAAAAAACTTAATCCGTAGGTGATCCAAAGATCGGCATCGCCAAGTCCCAGCACGTTGCCGAAAAGAAAATGACCCAAATCCACCCGAACCGGAGCAAATTTCAACAGAATGATGCCAAGCGCGAATGCGGCGATATAAAGCGCCCCGATGGCGGTATCGTCCTTGAGCCGGGAACTGTGCGCGATCATTTTGCCACCAAGAACAACGAGGAGAGCGGCCACCAGAGCCCCCACGAACAGCCCGAAGGGATTTAAAGAAAACAAGATCGCAC
>JBGTLQ010000052.1:0-4447 GCA_041744075.1 Terrimicrobiaceae bacterium | reverse complement strand
GTCGGGGTGTCGCTTTGTAAGACCCCGAAATCCGACCCGCAACATCTCCGACGACAGTGTCTCCAGGGCTGTCATAATTCAGGGTGGTCGTGCCAATTAAATCGACGTTCACCGTTGTTCTGGGAGTGCTCACTGCATACGACATGGTGCCGCCAAAACTGGTAAACCAAGTTGCCTGGGCGTTGACGTTTTGAAGCTGAGGATTGGTGTCATACCCTTGACGAAGATAGACAGTGCCCCGAATTGGCAACCTGTCGAAACGGCCCTGCCCCGCCTCGATGCCTTCGGCGACGATGGCTTCCGATTCAGGCCGCAACAGACTTGTCTCAGTCGCGGTGCTCCGCATCCGAAGATCACTGCGAGCTGCCGATTGAGCGCCTACAGGCAAGGCCGATGCCTGTTGATCCACAATCGCATCGGAGCGCACATTGGGAGCTCCACCCGCTCGCATCGCAGGACTTACAATGGATTCTTGATTGTCGATCCGTTGTGCCTCCAACGAACCCGCACTCGAAACAACCAGAAGCGCTGCTGATAGAATTAGCGCGGAAGGAGAATGCTTGGTGTTCGAGGCCGATGGAAGATTGAATCGAATCGCCCTCAGAGAACAAATGTTGGCCGGATGGAGATGGGTGGTGTTCATGAGGGTTCCAAAAAAGCGATGGTGAATTTTGTAGGGCCTGTAATCTCCAGGTTAATCTCCAGGTTAATCTCCGGGTAACACTCAACTACAGTGATTGCAACTGTTCACTTTGCCAGTGAGTTCATTTTGGATTGTGCGGAGATTGTTCTGAAAATTTATTGGTTAAATGAATTTTGGATGGGGTGCCATCCGTTCCCCAACTCAAACCCTCAAATGATTGCCGTGTCATCATTGTCTAGAGAAAGCAATTTGCCCGTATGTCAGGGTAAAACGCAGGTTACGTCAACCTCTTTGTGGAGCCTTTACTGGAATTTGACGAATTGTCAGAATCTTGCGTAACCCCATTTCGTTAAGGGAGTCAGTGCACTCCTATTGGTGACATGATCGCATCTCGCATCCCATGCAATATTTTCTTGTCAGCCGCACACAGCGTGGCCAGTCCCCCACCCAGATACACTTTGCCTTTTTCCACAAAATAGTAAGGGCACAGCCTGACCCTTCCCTTCATTTGATGCAGCGTCTCTCCGTCCGTTCCAAGGTAACGCTGTTCGACCAAACGCCCTTTGTGAAAGGGTTGCAAAATGTGTGGATGCGTTGGAAAGGCGCCGAGCGCAGCTTGAACCGCCTTGCTCCACTCGGTCTGCGGCAGATCCTGAGCCATCACCACCCCCCGTGCTCCCCATGCTTTCTCCGAAAATCCGCTGATTTTCAGCACGAGATCCCGCTGTTTCTGACTAAACCCCTCCAATTCCTGCCAACTTTGAATCCCCAACCCGGGAAATTCGGCGAAATGTGGAATCGGTGTGGGGTCCAGTATCCAAGTCATCGGAATGACTTTTTGCAAATCACGGTAATACCGATCCCCCAATTCCATTCTCCAGAAGTCCTTGAGTGGCTTCATCCAAAACAACGCGAACCATAACTTTTCCTCCAAATAAGGCTTGGGTGGTGGAGTGATGCGGGGCTGGGCTCGATTCAGGAGGATTTTCGCAGCGGGCAAGTTCGGCAGATCAAAAAGCTCAAAAAAACGATATAAGGTTCCCTCAAACTCACACAAATCTTCCGCGTCCACGACTGGAACCGCCGTGTCATTCCCGCGAAACTGTTGAACTTTTTTGGCAATCCACTCCATTTCAGGTCGGTAAGTGGCCGCTTCTCGGGAAACCGCTATTTTCGCGGACTCACCCAATAAATTTGAGAATCGCTCTACCATCCCAGAGGGTCCACCCAACACCTCAAACCCCATGGAGCTATAAATTTCTGCAAGCCAGGCCGTGAGCCCGATTCCGCCGGGCACGGTATCCAGTTCGGTGATCGCAATGCCGTCATCCGTGAGAATGAGGTCCGGGCGAATCACTCCCGGCAAATCCTCGGCAATCCCACCTCCGCGGGCGATCTCGATCAAGTCCGCAGGTTTCCCGCGATCCAAATAATCAGCAATCCAGGCAGGTTGGCGCTTTTTGACGCTCTGACGATACAACAAATTGCAGGCCTTTTGGAATTTCCACAATTGATGGCCCAACTGCTCCAGTTTTTGAACCGTTTCTGCTGGTAGGAAAAAGGGCTCAGGTGAACTCAGCCACACCTTCTCCGCAAATAGCGCCTCCCGGGCTCCTTCCTCAGCGACGCGGCGAGCCCTCCCGATGGCAACCGCCGGATCATCCAATTTTGGTTGAGAAAAATCAGGTAGGTTCACGCGTTCCAAAATCACATCATTCGACGCAATGCAAGACGCACGAGATCTTCTCCGGCGATCGTCGTGCCTTGCTCACGGAGAATTGCCTGCAC
Source organism: Terrimicrobiaceae bacterium (assembly GCA_041744075.1). Taxonomy (GTDB): domain Bacteria; phylum Verrucomicrobiota; class Verrucomicrobiia; order Chthoniobacterales; family Terrimicrobiaceae; genus JAJTZA01. Next base: position 2,016 of record JBGTLQ010000052.1, on the reverse strand, counting down.
GACTTTGGAGGATTCCGCTTGTTTGTAACCCAATGCAATCAAGGCCAGAGTGGCATCATTTGCCGACTCATCTGCTGCGGAAACTTTGCCGGTGTCACTCCAAACCGCCGTCACTCCCACTTTGTCTCTCAACTCCAAAATCATGCGTTCCGCCGTTTTTTTCCCTACGCCGCTGATACCGGAAAGGGCGGTTGCATCTGCGCGAACGACGGCATCTTTAAATTTGGAAACGGACATCCCACTAAGAATTGCCAGACCCAATCGCGGCCCCACCCCACTCACATGTTGCAATAATAGCCGGAAAAGATCCCTTTCGTCCGTGCTCAAAAAGCCGAAGAGAAGCTGTGCGTCTTCACGCACTTCAAAATGCGTGAGCAAGCGCACACGCTCAGCACTCGCGACCAGCTTGTCGGCCGTCGAAAGGGGAATGGCTACGTAGTAACCCACTCCGTTGACGTTGATCACGACATGCGTGGGGAACACTTCCTCCAAAATCCCCTCCAAAAAATGAATCATCGACGTGTGGATAACAGCTGAGATCGTTTCTGAAAACAAAGAAAGCGATGGATTAAATCCACCGCTTTCCGAAATTTAACGATGATGAGAATTCTTACTCCTCAACAGATTCAGCCAGCTCCAATTCGTCGGCCTTGCGGGAGAGACGATTGGAGAGAATGAAGAAACTCGGCACCCAAAGTCCGATGAAAATTCCAAATCGTTCACCGTGAGCGCGATCCGGTTCTTTACTTGTGAACCAAGCCACCACAGAGCCGACAATGGATGCGAAACCCAGCACAAGGCTGATTTCGGAAATGAGACGTAGATTTTCTTTGGAATAACAATTGAACTTCATAGGAATAGATCAGTTTGGGTATAAAAACGAAATTGCTGACAAGGAGAGTTCGTTTCTGCGATCCGAATCGGATGCACGAAACTGTTCCACAGCATCACAAAAACCGATTCAGAAGGCTTTCAAGCATTTCCTGGCGCCCTGATTCGAGCACAATCGGGCCTTGCTTGAGGGCCGCTTTTTCGAGTTCGGCGAGTGAAGCCTGACCCGCCTCGATTTTCTTGCCGAGCGCGGTGTCCCAGGAGGCATAGCGACCCTTCACAAAAGCATCCAGCGTTCCATCCTCCAAAATCGCATGAGCCGCTCTGAGCCCGCGGGCAAAGGCATCCATGCCGGCAATGTGTGCATGGAAGAGATCGACAGGATCAAACGAATCGCGACGGCGCTTGGCATCGAAGTTAAGGCCACCGGTAGTGAGGCCCCCACTGCGCAGAACCACCAACATCACCTGAGTCGCCAAATACAGATCGGTGGGGAATTGATCCGTGTCCCACCCGATATTGGGTGTCCCCATATTGGCATCGATCGAGCCCAGCGCACCCGCCGCAGCAGCAACGCTCAACTCGTGCTCCATAGTGTGCCCTGCCAAAGTGGCGTGGTTGGTTTCAATGTTCAGCTTGAAATGCTCCATCAGGTCGTATTCCCGAAGGAAATTCAGGCAGGCCGCCGCATCGGAGTCATACTGATGCGTGGTGGGCTCTTTGGGTTTGGGTTCGATATAGAAAGGTCCTTTAAAACCAATCTTCTTTTTGTAATCCACCGCCATGTGCAAAAATGCGGCCAAATGATCGAGTTCGCGCTTCATGTCGGTATTCAGCAGGCTGCCATAGCCTTCACGGCCACCCCAGAACACGTAGCCTTCCCCACCGAGTTCGTGAGTGATTTCGAGAGCTTTTTTTACCTGAGCAGCTGCGTGGGCATAAACTGCGAGCGAAGGTGAGGTGGCCGCTCCTTGGGCATAGCGAGGGTTTACAAACAGGCATGCGGTTCCCCACAAGAGCTTTTTGCCGGTCGCGGCCTGATGCTTTTTGAGTTCTGCGGCGATGACATCAAGATTCTTGCGCGATTCTGTGATGGTCCGTCCTTCCGGAGCGACATCGAAATCATGGAAACAATAATAGTCGAGCTGACACTTCTGCAGAAATTCGAAGAACACTTTTACCCGC
>JBGTLQ010000051.1:0-4783 GCA_041744075.1 Terrimicrobiaceae bacterium | reverse complement strand
CCATGGTAGGCGCGGAGGTGATCGGCGGAAAAATACAATCCGCATAAGGGCGGGGCTCGCGTAATATTATTCGACGGGCTTGTTCAACATGAGTCGTGTTGTCGGCTTCGCGACAACACAACTCTCGGGGTTCGGCTGATTTTTCAATGCTGGCGACGGATTCATGAAAGACTGCGCTTCAGCAGAAGGCCAATCCCGAAGCGTGTCTGCTGCGTGCCGACTACCGCGAATTCACACGATCGATAGAAGGCTACAGCGTGAGGATTGCCTAGAACGCGGAGGGATGTGCTTCCCGCTTCGGCCGCCGCCTGGCAGCAACGCTGAACGAGTGCGCGGCCAACGCCTCGCCGCCAAGCAGCCGGTTCAACAAAAAGAGCTTCCAACTCCGAGTCGCCATCGTCACGCGGCAGAATTGCCGCAAACCCCAAGACGACTTCGTCTACTTCTGCCACGAACACTCCACCACCTTCGATCTGACTAACCGCTAGCTCAATGGCGTCAGGATTCGCACGCAGCGCTTCGCTATCCCCGGGATTCTCGAGCGATGCACGCCACTGAAGGGCTTCGAGCGACTTTCGCTCAGATACGAGAGCTGACCGCACCGTGATCATTTTTGCCGAACGTTTCAGGTCAGAGACCGGAGCAACTGGCGCGAAGCGTGCGCAGCACGATTCGTGACAGCTGTGGAGGTTCTCTGTAGCGGCTGGTTCGGCTTTTTGATTTGTTTAGCATGTCGCGGTCAGTGGAGAAATACTCCTAATAATCCGAGTAAGCCTACTGGAAGCAATAAGGTCCATTGAGGAAATCGAACGATGCCAGGTGGCTTCGCGACGCGCAAAGTCACGACAAGAAAGACAATCCCATATAGAATCCAGAGTGCTGAAACAAAAATCACCATCGAAGGGGATTTTATAAAACCAAGGCCGGCTGCGAGGAGTCCTAAGGACGTGGCTACAAGTGAAACAGAGACCAAGTGCCAACACGCATAGGTGGTCAACTTAACCTCATCGTTTAGGGTGCTTGCGAGCAGTGGACGGGCAACCTCCTTGCCACCTGCAACGATATGGGCAGCAGAAGTGATCAATCCAAGAATTCCTGATGATATGACAAGCCAGTTCATATTATTTTTGTCAACGCCGAAGTGAGCGACGCGAAGCGTTCGCTCGACTGATTTGTTCGGCTTGTTTTCACATTTCTATTTGGTTTCGGATGGCCGTTTCTATCTGTCGTGAGAGATCGCTTCGCGTAATATCGGGCCAATCGAGCAACGAAACATACCACATCTGATTCTCATGATGCAGCCTCAACGAAAATGTTGAACGCGGTCCAGTGTCTCCTATCCAAGTGTTTTCTTCTGTCGGCTTGAGTTCGAACTGCTTGGCAACGGAGTCGATCAACGCTTGAGCATCAGTTCCTTCTCTAACTTCAATGATAGTTCTACCTGCGTGCCATCTTGGACTCACCATCCCAGGTTCCTTGAAATAGATCACGCGCCCGAATCCATCACAACCTCCAAGCGAAAGGCAAAGTGCAGCGGCGAGAACTGACAGTGGTTTTTTCATTTTTGCCGAACGTCCCTCGTCAGGAATCACCGCTTGCTTCTGGCATGGCTCCTGCCCGCGAAGCGGAATCAGTCCGGGTAGAGCGGGGATTTTCATCACCCGCTCCCCCACAGATCCGGACGAGCGCAATTAACGCATCCGGTTCCTCCGTTGAATGGTTTCGCTCGAAAGATGGAATGAATGATCTTCACTTTTGGTAAGGGATAGTGATCCCGCCACAGGCGGTCAAACTTTTCCCAACTCATGGAGTCCCTCCTGCGCGTTCGCCTTCCCAGCCATTTCTTCCATACTCTCCTGACCTCCTCCCGGAATCGGTGCAGACTGCTCCCGTTTCCGGTGACCCCGTAGTATCCGAAATGACCCTGCAGCTTCTGCGCAAGCGCCTTTTGTTGTTCTTCCAGCGGACGGTGCCGATTCTCCCGGCACCATTTCCCGATGGCCCCAATCGCGCGAGCCATTCTCCCTTTCGCTGTCTTTTTGCGCACGACGTTTGTGCCTTGTTGGGTCCGCCCCCAATAATGGGTAAATCCAAGGAAATCAAATGTGCCTCTTTCCGGTTGTTTGCTCTGCGGGTTTCGACTCGGTCGGCCAAAATAGACCATCCGCGTCTTCCCCTCGTTCACGCTCAGCCCGTATTTTTCCAGACGCTTCCCCAGCACCCCAAGCACCCGGTCGGCATCTCCTTTTGCTTCAAATCCCATGACAAAGTCATCGGCGTAGCGGATTAGAAACGACCGCCCTTTCAGGCGGGGCTTCACGATCTCCACATACCATTTGTCCAAGACCTCATGCAAAAAGATGTTACTCAACAGCGGTGAGATGATTCCCCCTTGCGGGGTTCCCTCTTCGTTGTAAGTGATCTCCCTGGCCTCCATCACTCCGGCGGCCAGCCATTGATCGATCAATTTTCTGACTTTTCCATCCTTGACCCTCTGGTCGAGCATTTCCCTCAGTTTGCCATGGTTGACGTTATCGAAGAACTTCCTGATATCGACTTCCACGATCCATTGCACCTTCCCATCCATGATTCCCGTCCGCACCGCTTCCAGTGCCTCGTGGGCACCTCGTCCCGGGCGAAACCCGTACGAGAAGTCATAAAACTCCTCCTCATAGATTGGCTCCAGCATCATCACGATGGATCGCTGGAGCACCTTATCTTCAGTTGTTGGAACTCCTATCGGGCGAGTTTCCTTCCCATCCCCCTTGGGGATGTGAACTCTTCTCACCGGCGGGGCATAATACGTTCCGGCTTTTACCCTATCCAGAAGACCCTTGAGGTTTGTTCGCAGGTTATCTGCGTATCCCCTCACCGTCTGGCCATCCACTCCGGGCGCACTTTTGCGCTTTAGCTTTCCCCATGCCTCTTCCAACCACCTCTCGTCAAGGTGATGATGCAATGAACTTAGCGGCTCCTCTTGGTATTTTCCCGCCAGTTCAGCTATCCGTTGCCTTTTTGTTGACACACTTTTTCTTGGCTCTGTGTCCATGTTGTGTTTCCCAGCTTCGGTTCCTTTCCTCGGACCGTCCCCTTCCCTACTCACAGGCTTTTCCAAGGTGGAATTTCCCTGCTTTCCATTGGTACTATGAGACGGCTAAGACTTCCTTTTTGGTTTTGGACGGTTGTTTCAGTTTCCCTACCAACCGCTTTCCACGCGTGTGCTTGTGTGTTTGCCCATCCTGCCGTCAAGCATCGTTCCAGCAGGGTGGTTTTTTTCTCTCGGACATTGTTCACCCGGTTTGTCCGTGGTTCCGGGTCTTTTCGCGTGGAACCTCAAGGATCTCTCCAGTTCCCAGGGAATCCTTCTTGTGTTCTGGTTGTGCTCTCTGCCGACCCCGGCCGGCCTTCTGCATCCTTGCCTGACAGCTTCCTGCCTGTCGGACACCGAAGTTCTGCCCCACTTCCTCTGAATGGTGAGGCACCGACGATTAAGTCACATTTCGAGGCTCTATCACACAACCTCAACACCGCGCCTCCTACGCTTCATGCCGGGCTCTCGCCAGACGATGCAAGGTTGGCTTGCGGTTGGTGGCTAACCTTTACCGCACGGGTATTGCACCCGCTGGATTCCTGTAAAGAATTTCAATTTCTATTCACATAGGCTTATCCTTCCTTTCTGGATTTATCTGGACGCAACATGGAGCGTGACACGGACAGCCGTTTGGTGCACCGTTCGGTCTATTCGCGAAGTACGGAAACCACTCCGTCGATAATGCTACCAAGCGCTGCCTGATGTAAAATACCCACCTCGCGTCGGATCAGACTTGCGTGAGCGGTAAATAGCTTCCCTGGACGTGCGTAACTGATCAGATGGAGTGATCCCACCGAGAAGCTGGAGTCCACAATCTCGACGGCTCTCCTGTCGGAGTATGACTTGCTCGTAACTTGGCAGAGAATCCAGTCATCCCGATCAACGAATGCTAAAACTATCGCGGGCCGAAGTTTGGAGTCGGAAAGATCGGTAAACGGAAACGGGACTAAAACTACCGAACCTGCTGTAGGTGAGACCACGCAATATCCTCCTCAGGGCGGTTCCAGTCCTCGGCCAGAGCAGCCTCGCTCAGTAGCGCGGTGTCGTGAGTATCACCAATTGGTGCCTCATCGAGAATGGTCACGAGTGCACGTCTTGAAGCCTGAATATGAACAGGTTTAAGAAGATGAACGGCACCTTCAGGGCCAACAACTGCTTCGACAGTGAACATGGGGTGAGGTTACCGTATAATGCGCCGAAAGCAAGAATTTACACCGAACGATTATATAACCCACCTGTTTTTGTGGTAATATGCAAGAAAAAAGAATTAAGTGGACTAATCGTCCGCATATTGATACTAAAACCAGAATGACAGGAGAGTTGCGAGGAGGGGGACTGGATCCCTTGGCGGACAACCCCAAGGCGTGGGTACGGCGGATGGTCGAGGGGCGGGGGTTGAGACCCCCGGAGAAGACTCTTAAGTGGTGGAGCGTGCATCTCGGACGATTTTTGATGTTTTGTCGCAAAGCGGGGCGGGAGTCAAGTCAGGTTCTGGAGGTGGCGGTTAAGGAATTTTTGATTTCGATCGATGGAGAGAGTGACCGCGAAAAATTTGCCAAGGAGCAGGCGCGGATGGCATTGGATGTGTTTGTGGCCGAGGTGGATCACTGGCGGTGGGGGCTTGATAAATTCGGGCATGAGGGTCCGGTGTTTCGGGTGAAGACGTCCCATGTGCAGGAAGTGAAGGGTGAC
>JBGTLQ010000050.1:0-8337 GCA_041744075.1 Terrimicrobiaceae bacterium | reverse complement strand
TAAGACAAATCTACCAACGCACAACACTTAGAATAAAGGAGGAAAAATAATAAAGATCAAATAAAACCGAGAGCAGCCGCGAGGCGCGGATCACGGTGACTAATCCACGAGGACGTTAGGCGTTAAGTCCCGCGAAAGCGGAACGAGCACGCGAGCCGAGAAAGTTGGAAGAGTCGCGGTGAACAAAAAAAATGTTGGATAGGCTTTGCTCCGCAAAGCAGCCCACGAATATCAGCCTACAAACCGCCGGATACATAAATCATCCCGAAGGATCCGCGCCTCTCTTCTGCTCTCTGTTTTACTTTTTGAATGCGCGACAATAAATGTTGCGACGGAAGAACTTTGCCTATTGACAAAAAAGCAACCATATCAACGTCCGCGATCACCGACCCTCAGCCGTGGCGCGGCTCGTGCCCAGCGAGCGATAGCGAGTCAGCACGAGGCGTGCCACGGGTGAGGGTTCGGTGCATCGCTTTGTTCGGCATTTATGGTTTGCTGAAAAATCGTCCAAGCCAGCTTTTTGCTGAGTAGGTAGAAAGTCTTTTTGTGGAGAGGAAATACTTCTCTATTATATCAGAATGTTCAGCTTTAGCTTGAGCCCACCAAGCAGCGGGACGCACAAGAAACGAATAGCCATCTCCGTCGATGGGTCGAAACTGCATCATCTCAAATTCAGGGGCTATGATCTCATTAAGGGCGTCGATGAATTGTTCCTGTTTCTTCAATGTAAAATCAATCTCTACGACCGGGCGGCCGCCAGCAGAAACTGCCCAGAAGCCATCTCTGCTTGGCGTTGCGGTAACGTAGTCTTCCGGAAGAAAATCCTTTACTGCGGTCAGGATTTGTTCTGCTCCGTCACACCAGTCTATCACGGCACAAACATCGGACTCGCCGATACGTAAGATAGCCTCTTCGTCACCTGTTCTCAGTGTCTTAATTATATCGATGTTCATATATTTTGTGCCGAACGTCCCCAGTGACCTATCCCTGCTTGCTTTCGGCATTCCTCCTGCCCGCGAAGCGGAATCAGCAGGAGGTATGCCGAAAGTCCCGAAGGGACAGGGATTAGGTCGACTGGCTCGTTAGCATTTTTTGTTTTGTTGGAGTGGTCGCATGAGAGAATGCCCAAATCATATAGCAGATGCTCGCGGTGATGAATGTAGTGTAGAAGGTCAGCGGCCAAGGAGCAAATACGCAACTCGGACAGGACTGAGCAAAACGAAACAGGGAATACAGGCCGAAAAGAAAGACGGTCGCAAATGCAAAGCCGGATACTCTGATTCCGGTCGTGGATAGAAAGCGCGTCTGAGGTAGAAGCATCCATCCGGTCAGTAGGAGACCATCCCATTGACGGGAAAGGACGGCCCATAGGTTCTGGGGTGCTGTTATGGCCACCCCGATGATAGTGAGCAAATAAAGAGCGAACATCGGGACGGAGAGAAACCATGATAGTCGGCGCATATGATTCTGCTAACGTATTTTTACGTGATGTGTAATTTTATTGCAAAAAGATGATGTCATCCTATTATTGTTGCACAATTCGCGCAACATGAATGTAAATGCCAGATCCGCAGCAGTTTGGGATGATCGTTGGGTTCGATTTCGCATGGCTTTGAAGGTGCGGGGCGTGGAGCCTGGTCATCATGACTACTATCGAGGTTGGGTGTTGAAGTGGTTAGGATTTATCAAACCGAAGCAGTTCCGTCATGCTGTTGAAGCAGATCTACGGGAGTTTTTACTGCAATTGGAGCGTGAGGGCAAGAAAGACTGGCAGATCAGGCAGGCGGACGAGGCGCTGAGGGTGTTTTACCAGGACGTTCAACCAGTTGCATGGGCGAAATATTGGCCGGATGAGGCTTTGGAAGCCGTCACGCGTGGGGGAGGCCGAAGAAAACTGGTCCTTGCCACAAACGAGGCCGCCCCGGTTCCACGTCCTCCTACAAAAGGGGGGCAAGCCAAGGATTTTGCGGGAAGGGAGGACACGGGAGAGTTGCCTAAGAGGTTTACAGAATTTATGGAGAGCGTGCAGGAGGCGCTTCGAACGGCGAGGTATTCGTATCGGACGGAGGAATCCTACTTGGATTGGGTGAAGCGGTTTCTGATTTTTGCTAATCCGAAAAACCGAAAGGACCTGCGTTGGGCGCATGCGTCTGAGTATTTTGATTATTTGACACTGAAACGCCGGGTTGCCAATTCAACCCTGAACCAAGCGATGAGTGCGCTTCAGTTTCTCTTTGGAAAGGTGTTGCGACAGTCTCCGGGAGGGATGGAGGGGGTTCAACGTCCCAAGACCGGCCGTCATGTTCCCACCGTTCTCAGTCGGGAGGAGGTGGCGGCATTGTTCAACGAGATGGAGGGAACCGGGCAGTTGATGGCCAAGCTGATGTATGGGGCGGGTATGAGGGTGTTGGAGTGTGTGCGTATGCGGGTGAAGGATGTGGATTTTGGGAATGGCTACATCGTGGTGCGGGGGAAAGGTGAGAAGGATCGGCGGGTGCACTTGCCCAAAAAGTTGGTGGGTGATTTAAAAGCCCAGCTTGAGGAGGCCAGAACGCAGTGGGAAAAAGACCGAGCGATGGGAGTGGAAGGCGTTTTCCTGCCGGAGGCCCTTTCGGTGAAATACCCCAATGCCGAGAAGGAATGGGGATGGTATTGGCTGTTTCCAGCGGATGGGTTGTCTGAAGATCCATGGACACAGAAAATTCGGCGTCACCATGTAGGAACCAATGGGGTGCAGCAATTGGTGAAGAGGGCAGCCATGCGGGCAGAAATGACCAAGCCCGTGACGCCCCACACGCTGCGTCATTCCTATGCCACCCATTTGCTGCAATCAGGAAAAGACATTCGTCAGGTGCAGGAGTTGTTGGGTCATAGTGATGTTTCCACGACCATGATTTACACGCATGTCCTGAGTGGCAAAGGTGGGCTTGAGGATTCTCCGTTCGACACTTTGGAGGGGTGAGGGGCCGCTGGCGCGGTGAAGATGGGTAGCTGTCTATTCGCTCTGAACCTTTGCTGCCTTTGCTTGCTTATGTTCAAAAATCTTTTTGGCTCTTGGGGTTTTTGATGCCGACTCCGCAGGCGGGGGGCCAGCGGTCCCAGAGATTGAAAAAGTGGAAAAACCGTTTTTAGGACTGTGGTTTACTTTCTCTCGTTCAGATCCTTTGTTTCCTTCGTTGTCTTTTGTTCAAAGCGCTCTCCCGGCCAAAGAAATTCGTCCCATCACTACGGAGATTCACTGTCCTATTTCATCTCACGTGTCATCCTGTAAATCCTGCTAATCCTCCAAATCCTGTCTAAACTCTTTTGTCTTCTGTTTGGTATCCTGTTCGAGGCAAAGAAATTCGTTTCGAATTCCTCTACAAAGATCAGTGAGAATCTGTCCAGTAGCGATTGACTCGGGCGTTTGACTCCGGCAGCTTGGGGCCCTTGTGATCCGATTGAAATACCATGCTCCGGGCACCCCCCCGGCGACGCTCACCCCTGTTGAAGGTGCGGAGAATACTCCTTCGACGCTTTCTTTGGTACAGTATGACTCGGTGGGGATCTTGGAGACCCAGTTGGACTCGTTTGAGGAACTCACGGAGCGTTTTGATCCGGCGAAGGTGAATTGGATCAATGTGGATGGGCTGGGTGATATCGAGCTTCTGAAAAAGCTGGCCGAGCGGTTTCACATTCATCCGCTTTGTTTGGAGGATGTGCTGAACACCACGCAACGTCCCAAGGCCGAGCAGTTTGAGGATCACATTTTTATTGTGAGCGAGATGATTTATTTTGAAAAGGACGGGAGGGTCGCCGTCGAGCAGGTGAGCATTTTTCTTGGGGAAAATTATCTGCTCACGATCCAGGAGGAGTCTGGTCATGACGTCTTTGAGCAGGTCAGGGCACGCTTGCGGGCTGGCGGCGGGTATGCCCGTCGCATGAAAGCCGACTACCTGGCCTATGCGTTGTTGGACGCCACGGTGGACCAATTTTTTCCCATTTTGGAGAGTGTCGGTGATTCCATCGAGGACGTGGAGGACGAATTGTTAGAAAAACCCAGCAAAAAAACCCTGCACCGTCTTTATGACAACAAGCGGCTGCTCCTTCAGCACCGCAAGGCCGCATGGCCACAGCGCGAGATCTTCAGCTCGCTTGTGAGGGAAGACGTCAGCCTGATCAACAAGGAGACGCGGGTTTTTCTGAGGGACTGTTATGACCACAGCACGCAGATCATAGACATCATTGAGAGTTATCGCGATCTCGCAGCGGGGCTGATGGATGTTTATTTGTCGAGCCTTGGCTTCCGCACGAATGAGATCATGCGGGTTTTGACATTGGTATCCGTGTTTTTTATGCCGCTGACGTTTCTGGCCGGCATTTATGGCATGAATTTTAACACCGACAAACCATGGAACATGCCCGAGTTGAACTGGCCGTTCGGGTATTTGTATTTCTGGGGGATCTGCTTGCTGATTGTGTTGGCAATGTTTGTGTTTTTCCGGAGGAAGCACTGGTTATGAAACCCGTGTTGATTTTAACCGCCGCTTTTGGTGAGGGGCACAATGCGGCAGCACGCAATCTTCAGACCGGGCTATTGATCCAGGCCCCTGACCTCAACGCCCCGATTCATGATGTGTTTCAGGAGGCTTATGGCCCATGGAATGAAATCAGCAAAAAAGTTTATCTGGCAGCCATCAACCGCACGCCGATGTTGTGGTCAGCCTGCTTCCGTTTGTTGGATGAAACACCGCTCGTCGAGTGGCATATTGGCATTTATCGGGCGGCGGCGCGACGTCTTGATTTTCTTATCTCCGAGCTGCGGCCCGGGGTGATTGTTTCCACGTATCCGGGCTGCAATCATCTGCTTGATTATGTTTGCCGCAAACGTTTGAAACGGGCCTTTCAGACCATCACCGTGATCACCGACTCGCTCACCATAAACACGGCGTGGCACACCGCTCATGCTGATGCCTTTGTGGTGCCAAACGAAGCCACAGCGCAAGTTCTGGTTCAACGCGGGTTTCCTGCTGAGAAAGTCCATGCCTTTGGGTTTCCCGTGCCTGCGATTTTTGCGGAGCTTGCAAAGAAGCCCAAGCCCCTCCCCGAACCCGGAGAACCATGGAAAATCCTCTACATGGTGAACTCGGGTGAACACTTGGCATCAAATGTTTTGCGCGAGCTGTTGATGATTGATGGCGCCGAGGTCACCGTCACCGTTGGTAAAAATGAGGGATTGGGTCGTCATTTGCAGGCTCTGGCCGAAAGGCTCGCCAAGCCGCTGAGAGTCGTGGGATGGACGCCCGAAATGCCGCGCTTGATGGCTGAGAGTCATCTCTTGATTGGCAAAGCCGGAGGAGCCACGGTCCAGGAATGCCTTGCGGCCGGCACACCAATGATCTTCACGCAGGTGGTTCCGGGTCAGGAGGAGGGCAATGCCCGCCTTGTGCTTGAAGCTGGCGCTGGATTTTTCGGACAATCACCCGCGCTCATAGGCGCAGCCGTTCGAGAATCCCTGAGCGAGGACGGACGCCGTTGGGAGGCAATGGCGGCCTGCGCGCGAGCCTTGGGAAACCCCGAGGCCTCCGCAAAATTAGCCAACTTTGTTCTTAATCAAAACTCATGAAAATCACTGCTGCCATCTTCGATATCGGGAACGTTTTGCTTCCCTTCGACTACATGAAAGCCGCCAACCGGCTCATCGCGGAAAATCAGCCTGTGTCACCCCCTGACCGAGCTGTGGTTGTGGCCGCGAAGGAACAGCTTGAACTCGGCAAGATCGACCGCAGCGAATTTCTTTGCCGTGTGCGACCGCTTTTTAATCACACGGGCCCGGAAGAAGACTTCCTGGCTATCTGGGAAGACATCTTTGTGCCCAACCCCCCGATGCACGAGTTGGTCGAGGAACTCTCAGCACGTATGCCACTTTATCTGCTGTCCAATATCAGCGACATCCATCGTGAATCCATTCATCGCGACTATCCTGTGTTTCGATTTTTTCAGTCAGGGATCTATTCTTACGAGGTTGGCTTGCTGAAACCCGATCCCGCCATCTTCGAGCTGACAGCTCAGCGATTGAACGTGATCCCTGCCTCCACGCTGTTTATCGATGACATGGCGGACAATATCGCGTCAGCTGAAGCTGCTGGGTTTTGCTGTGTGCATTACTCCCACACCGATCACGACGCGGCCATGGGGAATATTCGCGCGTATCTCGCGCAATAAAGGTTCACGAACCCGTCACATTTCTTCCAGAGTTTTGCCCTTGGTTTCTTTGACAAACCAAGCCACAAAGAAAATCGAGGCCAGCGCAAAGGCGGTGTAAATCCCGTAGGATCCACCAAGTCCAATGGCAGCAAGGAAAATGGGAAACGTCATGGTGATGGCAAAGTTGGTAAACCATTGAACAAAGCCGCTGATCGAGAGGGCTGCTCCGCGAATCTGGTTTTGGAACATCTCTCCAAGCATGACCCACATCACCGGCCCCCAGGAAACCCCAAAGAAAAACACATAAACATTCGCCGCAACGAGGGCCACGGGGCCGGCAGTGTCCGAGAGTTTGAGCGCGCCACCCACGGCCTCGGCAGATGTTCCGAAAATGAAAGCCAAGGTTCCCAGCGCAACGGTCATTCCAATGGAGCCGACAATTAGAAGGGGTTTGCGTCCCAGCTTGTCGATTAGGGACATGGCCACCACGGTTGAACCAATATTCACCGCGCCGGTGATCACATTGATTAGCAACGCATCAGCCTCAGAAAATCCTGCCGCTTGCCACAGCACAGCTCCGTAATAGAAGACGACGTTGATTCCAACAAGTTGCTGAAAAGAGGCCAGGCCAATACCAACCCATAGGATCGGATGAATACGTCGGGCTTTGTTGTCATAGAGATCACTCATGCGGGGCTTGTGATCTTGATCCATTGTGGCCTTAATCTCAGCCACCTTGGCAGGGGCGTCTTCGTGAGGGCTCAGGCGAAACAAAATTTTCTCGGCAAGGCCGTGTTTCCCAGCTGCCACCAAATACCGGGGAGATTCGGGAATGACCAACAACGCTGCAAAAAATACCAGCGATGGCACAAGCTCCGTCCAGAACATCCATTGCCATGCTTGAAACCCAAACCAGAAGGGATTCGAGGCACCACCGGCACTTTGGGCGATGACATAATTGCTCAAAAACGCAAAAAACAGACCGAGCACAATCGCGAGTTGTTGAAGCGAAGCCAACCGACCACGGATTGCTGCAGGGGCAATTTCGCTGATGTAGGCCGGGCAGATCACACTGGCAGCTCCCACAGCCAACCCACCCAACAAGCGGTAAACAATAAATTCCCCGGAAGAGCTGGCAATGCCAGAGCCCCAAGCGCTGGCCGTAAACAACACCGCCGTGCCAAGCATCACAGTCCGGCGACCGTATTTGTCCGAAAGGGTTCCGGCGATAAAGGCCCCCACCGCACAACCAAGAAGCATCGATGCGACATTAAATCCCGTGTTCAGGGACGAGGCATTAAACGACTTTTGGAGTGCATCCACGGTCCCATTGATGACGCCACTGTCAAAGCCAAACAGAAACCCGCCAATGGCGGCCACAATGGACAAAAGAATAATTTGAAACGAATTCGCAGCAGGAGGATTGCTCATAGGAGGGGAGTTCGAAGCCCATCATCTCCAATTTTGAAAAAACTGCAATGATGGTGTTGCGGCTGCCTCACCCTGCCAATTCCCGGGATTTGTAATACTCCACTTGCCCGGCCTCGGCAAAGGCCTGCAAGCGATTGGCGAGGTTGGTTAGATCTTCAGGGGATAGCTTGCGGAAGCGCTCGACGAGGGCAACCTTATCTCTCAGAAATTCCGGTTTCTCAGCTCCGACGATTAAGACGGACACCGGCTGCGACAACGCAAAATAAACGCAGTCTTCGAGCGAGAGATGATTTGGGACGATGGGGTCCTCCGAGGTCCAGGTGACTTTGGCGTTGACCTGCTTCTCCGCAAAAAATCGACCATCCGCGAGAGTCTTCATCGCTAACATTCCGCAGCCAGCTTTTTCAGCCTTGGGAATAACCAACTTCGTAAAGCTGTGCTTGCTCACCGCATCCACAGGATTAACCGGAAACTGACACGCCGCAAACGAAGCTCCGGCGAGTTCCATCATTCGGAGGTGGGCATAGGGACTACTATGGCCGGTGAATCCCAAATACCGAATCTGGCCCTTGCTCTGAGCTTTTAGCGCCATGTCGAGGACTCCGGCGTTCAGTCGCTTTTCCACATCTTCTGGAGATTGCAGCCCATGAATCTGCCAGAGGTCGATGCGGTCCGTTTTCATTCTGCGAAGAGAATCCTCCAAATGTTGTTGAGCCAAGT
>JBGTLQ010000049.1:0-2057 GCA_041744075.1 Terrimicrobiaceae bacterium | reverse complement strand
ATTTCACAAAAAAACAAAATCATGAAATCTCTGAAAACTGCATCTGTGGGACTGCTCCTTTTGGGCGCAACTCCCTTCACCCCGGCCAAAGCCGAAGACACATCAAGCCAATCCTTTCTCACTGAATGGTGGGGAGGCGACTATGCCAGTGGAAACTGGTTCGGACTGAGGGATAGTCTCGAAGACCGTGGCATTGAGTTCAAAGTCAACTGGCGGGCCAACTTCCTTGCGATTGTTGATGGGGGGCTGGAGCAGAGGGGCGGTTTTGATCAGGAAATCAATTTTGATGCGAACGTGGACGTAGCAAAGCTGACCCAAGCGGATGCGCTGGAGGGGTTGAGCCTGAGCGGCAATGTGCGTTGGAGAGAGGCGACATACAGCATCAACAAGTATTCGGGGACAGACAGCACCTTCCGTCCAAGTGCGTTCACCGGTGGGGCGGGATGGAGATTCCGAAAAGCCTATGCCACTTATGTGACACCCGAACTTTTCGGGATCAAAAATTTGCTGACGCTTTCGGCTGGTTGGCAGGTTCCAACCGATTTGTTTTTGGTTCAGCCGGAATCCAAACTTTTTATTAATCAGACGATTCGGACCGCAAAGGGAATCAATCCGAACCTTCCATGGGGCGGGTCCTTTTCGACGTGGGGCGGTTACCTGAAAGTTCAACCCACGAACTGGCTATACGCGCAAACCGGTCTGTACCTGGGATATCCCTTCGGCACGGATCCGTTGAATCATGGGTTATCCTTTGCAGGATACCGGAAAGACCCCTCTTTGAACGGCCTTTACAGCATTTCCGAAGTGGGCGTAACCCCCAAAATCGGGGCCTCCAAGCTTGCAGGCAAATATGCCGCAGGCCTGATTTATTGGGGCGTTGAAAACACAGGCTTCGATGGTGTTCCTTATGATGGAAATTTGCAGTTTTACTGGCAGGCGGATCAGCAAATCTTCCGGGAAGCCTCATCGGAGGAGCCTGCGCCTCTTGGGAAAGGACCAGCGGACAGCAAGTCCTTCAAGGCCCCGGTGAAACCCTCCAAGCTGAACCCCCAAGGATTGTATTTTTTCAGCACCATCAACTTCGCACCTCCCGCGAACAATGCCCTGCCATTTTATGTGCTGACCGGCCTGGTTTACAAGGGCCTCATTCCGGGACGGGATGCCGACCAGACCGGTGTGGCGTTCGCTTATGGTTCCTACAGCTTTGATGCAGCCCAGCGGGATGAACGACGAGGAACCACTCCCCGCAGCTACCAGGCGGTTCTGGAATTTGATTACCGGCTGCAACTCAATCGCTGGGCCTATGTGCAACCCACCCTGCAATACATCATCCGGCCCGGTGGGCGAGGGCTCGTAGCGAATGACACCATCCTGGGCATTCAACTCGGGGCAAACTTTTGATGCGGTCAAACACGCCACTTCGAAAACCAATAATCACTAATCAACACTACAGAATCCATATGAATAAATTTCTTACCACCGCACTCGTGGCGGCCTCACTAGCAAGCGCTCAAGCCATCGAACTGCTCAATGTGTCCTATGATCCCACACGGGAATTTTACACAGAATACAACGCCTCGTTTGCCAAACATTGGAAAGCAAAAGCCGGCCAAGACATCACCATCAACCAATCCCATGGGGGATCCAGCAAGCAGGCGCGTTCTGTGATTGACGGGCTTGAGGCAGATGTTGTGACTCTGGCTTTGGCAGCGGATATTGATGCCCTGCACACCAATGGGGATTTGGTTCCTGCGGATTGGCAAAGCCGTCTGCCCGAGAACAGTGCTCCCTATCAATCGACCCTGGCCTTTCTCGTGCGGAAGGGAAACCCCAAGGGCATCAAAGATTGGGACGATTTGGTGAAGCCGGGCGTCTCGGTCATCACACCCAACCCAAAAACATCCGGCGTCGCCCGCTGGAATTATTTGGCGGCCTGGGGGTATGCCCTGGCAAAATACGGCAGCCCGGAGAAGGCCAAGGGGTTTATCACGGCCCTCTTCAAGAATGTGCCGGTCCTCGACTCGGGAGCCCGGGGTTCCACCACCACCTTCACCGAG
>JBGTLQ010000048.1:0-5675 GCA_041744075.1 Terrimicrobiaceae bacterium | reverse complement strand
GACAATTTCGTGCGACACCTCCTCCGCCGTGGATTTGTCAGCAAGGGCCACGATGGCACCACCAAATCCTCCGCCCGTCAGACGCGCCCCAAATATCCCTGGCAGACCTATGGCAATTTCCACCAAGGCATCCAACTCGGCGGTGCTGTTTTCAAAATTATGACACGAACTTTCATGGGATTGCGTCATCAGCGCACCAAAAGCAGGCGCATCCCCAGCTCGCAGAATCTCCAGAGCCTTGAGGACACGATCATTTTCCCCGATCACGTGAGCGGCACGCCGTCGGACCACATCCGGGAGCCCGGCAGCATTTAACTGTTCCATGGTGGCATCGCGTAGCGCGGGAACACCCATTCGACTGGCAGCATCAAAACACATCGCCCTTCGTTCGTTGTACTCACCCCCGGTGAGTGCATGTTTTACGCCGGAGTTCACAATGACAAGGCTGGCCCCCTCAGGAAACGGCACGGTTTCGACCGATTCTGCGCGGCAATCCAAGTAGATGGCATGACCTGATTTTCCGAAGATCGAGGACACCTGATCGAGCAGGCCGCAGTTCACACCCACAAATTCGTTTTCCGCTTTGCGGCAAAGCTTGGCGAGTTCCATGGGCGTCATTGTGATCTGAGCACCTTTCATCAACACAACGCCGGTCGCCACTTCCATCGCGGCGGAACTGGAGAGCCCCGCTCCCAAAGGCAAGGTCGAACGGTATTGTGCCTCCAACCCGGAAAGCATGTGGCCAGCCTCCCTGAACATCTGCAAAACCCCCAGCGGATAATCCGACCATTCCCCGGTGGCGACCAACTCAGAGCCCGCTGATTCAAAGGCTGACATGCCATCGCTTTCCAACCGAATGCCCCCCTCGTTGCTCACGTTTCCTTCCACTCGAATCCCGAGATCCAGAGCCGCAGAAAGGACCACCCCCTCATTGTAATCGGTGTGATTCCCAAGCAACTCAACCCGTCCGGGCGCAAAGGCAGAAAATTCCATCGCGTTTAAGTAGCACAGTACGGCCCGTTGTGTCTTTGCGAATCTCAGCCATTGCCAAGTTAGTCCAATCCGTCATGGAATTCTTAAGAAAGAAGTGGGCGGGCAAGGGACTGCCCAGAGCCCTACCAATAAAACGAAAACGGGCGCACACGCGAATTTCCTTTTGGGTGGTAGGGCGCGGCAGTCCCTTGCCCGCCCACTTCTTTGCGGCTGCCTTTTGTTGTGCAATTGACGATCAAACCCCGCCTGTGTATTCATTTCTGTATGACAAAAATCCTCACCGTTCGCCTGCCTTCGGATCTCCATGACAAAGCCCAGGCCCGTGCCAATCGGCTGGGGCTGGACCGAGCCAAATATGTCCGGTCACTGATTGAAGACGACCTATCGGAGGGCGACGGAGCCAATCTCCGTTCTTTCGCGTCCGAGGATCTTGTCGGACTTTACGAAAATGGCAACGTATCAGCCACAAACGCTTCCGTCCGCGAACGCCTCCGGAACCGAGTCTTGAGCCGCAAGTGAAAGAGATTGCTGATACGGGTCTCATCGTGGCCTTCTTCAATCGGAAGGACCCTTTTCATGATTGGGCAGCGGAGGCGTTTAGAAATCACTCCCCATTTTTCACCTGCGATGCCGTGCTCGCCGAGGCGGGAAGTTTTTTTCCTGATCCGGTCGGACTTCTGCGACTGATCTCGCGGGGAGACATGGTTATCGATCCGGGCTTCATTCTGGCCAAGGAATTGCCAGCCGTCCTCGCACTGGCTTCCAAATATTTCGAACAGCCAATGGACCTTGCAGATGCCTGCCTTGTCCGGATGGCAGAGCTCACCGCCCGCTCGCGGATCTGGACAATCGACCGTCGCGATTTTTCCGCCTATCGCCGCAACGGACGCCAAGTCATCCCATGCGAATTTCCGGTAAACGCCTAATCCTTCGTTTTACTCAACGTTGCATATGTCCCCCCAGAATGCGGTTGACGTCCTTTTTGTGATTCGATATCGGGAAACAATCTGGCATGCCAAAATCAACACACAAACGCCAGAGAGCCCCCCTGCAGCCCCCGAGCGGCCAACCGAATGCCGCAAAAAATAATCTTGTTCTGGCTTTCTGCCTAAAGTTTTTAGGGCTGGTCCTTGCTTTCTCTCTCCTCTCGCTTTTTCCTGCCTATGGTGCAATCCAGAGTACCGAGGCCATATGGAGTGCCCACATCGCCCATTGGATTCTTTCACTATTTACCTTGGATTTCTCAACTATTTCTCAGGCAACCCTTTATCGAGGTTCCACAGCCATTCTTGAAGTAAAATCCAATTGTTCAGCTCTTCACTATGTCTGGCTGCTCACCGCTGCCATTATTGCCTGCCCAGCACCATGGATTTCTCGACTCATTGGAATCATTTTCGGTTCTTTAATACTTTTCGCAGCCAATATCTTGCGCATTGTTTGCTTATTTCTCATTGGTTGCTATTTCCCAGGCTGGTTTTCTTCAGTTCACGAAACCTATTGGCCAACTTTCTCGCTTTTGCTCACCATCCTCGTTATGGCTTCGTGGATTCTGCTTCTACCCGGCTTGAGATGCACCAAGAAATAAAATTGCCTCCTTCGCTTTTGAAAAGCATCGGTGTGTTTATTTTTATTTTTGTTCTCCTATCTTTACCATGGCCAGGCCTTCAGAAAACTTATTCCTCTTGCTTCCAAGGAATAGGAACAACTCTATTTTCGAGTGACCATGGGCCAAGGGATGTTGTGTTTTTAAAACACCCAGAACATGTCACGCTTCCTTCCATGGTTAGAATCGAAATTGCCAATCGAAGATGGCTTAGCGCCGATGGATCAGGTCCTGTGCGTCATTTGGATCTCGATGTTCATGGATTTGCCCTGCTACCAACAATGCTCTTAATCGCCCTTGTCTTCGCGACCCCACTTCCCACGAACAAACGAATCGTGTCTCTGGTTTCAGGACTGTTGCTCATGCAGTTGGTTGTGATAGGGTTTTTGGCTTTGGCGATTTGGAACGAATCCGCACAAATTGGCTTGGTCAATATTAATCCTGAGTGGAAGACAATAATGGAAACAACGATCGTAAATGTCGTCACCCATTTTAGCATTGCTGCACCGATTGCCATTTGGGTGCTTGTCTGCCTCAGCAATATGGATAAAATCACCAATCCATCTCGTTGATTTGGCCCGGGTTGCGATGATAACACATGTGTGATTAAAATGAAGCTGATCCTCACCCTTGGACCGATGGCCCCGCGACTGCGGGGCCGTTATTGTTCATCCCTCTCCCAGACTTTTTCACAATATTAAATCTCGATTAGCCTTACTTTGTGACAATGTTGACATATTAGGATAATCTTCTTGCTGAAGATGCGACTCTTGGTAGAAGCCAATGCGTGAGAGCTTCCTGCCAAACGCTTCTGGTCATAACATTGTTACTGGTTAAAAGCGCTTCGGCAGATACGTATCTCTTTGATGACTCCGGGCGTCTGCAGACCGCCGAACAGAGCAACGGTCTTTCCCATGCCTACGGCTTGGATGGCGAAGCCAATATTGAATCTGCCAGCTCAAGCGGAGTGGATTCTGAACCGATCAACGGCATTTCGGATTGGTGGGAAAACTTCTATTTCGCAACCACAGGAATCAGCGCCCTGTCTTCGGCCGCAGGGGATGGCGTCAGCAACCTTACAAAATACGCCGTAGGCCTGAACCCGCTCTCTCAAATATCCGGCCCGCTGGTTGGCATCAGCCAGGAGGAACATACGGATGGGCAGACATACAACTTCTTTACATTCACAAGGGCAAAAGGCACCGCCCCCGAGGTTTTTCTGGAACAATCCAGCAATGGAACCACATGGACTGGCGGCATCGAATACTTCGCTCAGGTGGGCGAGGCTGAGGACCTTGGCAATGGCACGGAGCGCGTCACCTTCCGCAACCTGACCCCCATCCCCGCAGCAAACAGCCTCACATTTCGTCTCGTCACCGACGGTGGCGGCCCCGCGCTCACGGCTTACAACAACCTCTCGTCCGGCACGGGGGTTCCTTCGATGCCTTGGTGGGTGTTTGTGGTTCTTCTGGCAACACTTTCTCTTGTGGCGGCACACTTTTTGCGAATGCCGCAGGTCAACAAGCCTTATGCAGCGCTCCTGGTAATTGGTCTTTTCGCGATAGGCTCATTACGTGCCGAACTTGGGCCGGGTTGGTTCAGCGTTAGCCCATCAAAGCCTCTCGAGCTTGGGGATGCCGCTGCGGCTTGGGAGCCGCAGATTATGCCCCGCGGAGCCGGATTGTTGGGAGGCAGAGGGTCTGCCGCGTCATTCTCGGTGCCCGGCTCACCGGGCGCTGCAGAAATTACACCTGAGATCGAGGCTTTGGCTGCGGATCTTAACAATGATCCTAATCTGATTTTCCGTTTTGTAAGACGGAACATCGACTATCAACATTATTTTGGTAGCATGAAAGGTGCACA
Organism: Terrimicrobiaceae bacterium; assembly: GCA_041744075.1. GTDB lineage: Bacteria > Verrucomicrobiota > Verrucomicrobiia > Chthoniobacterales > Terrimicrobiaceae > JAJTZA01. Next base: position 1,216 of record JBGTLQ010000048.1, on the reverse strand, counting down.
TGGCACGTTGCTGGATCGCGCGGGGAATGCATGGGACCAATCGAACTTGCTTGTGGCTTTGTTACGCGCTGCTGGACACATGCAGGTCAGTTATGTCAACGGCGCACTTTTTGTCAGGGACTGGAGTCCAGATGGCCACGATTTAGAGCACTGGCTGGGAGTGCGCAGGGAACTGGTGTTAATTTCCATGTCCACTTTGGCAGCTGTCTATGACGCCGGAAACCAAGGCGCAAATCTTCTCTTTGTTTTGGATCATGTTTGGGTTCGCGCGACCATTGGTGGGCAGGTTTATGACCTAGATCCTTCGTATCAGCAGAGCCAAGCCTTTGAGCCCATGGATTTGGCTTCAGTCTCGGGTTTTGATCGGATGCAGCTCATGTCAGATGCGGGAGGTCAGCAGGAAACTGACTCGATAGTGAGCCTTCAGCGTCAGCCTGTGGAGGCACGATTGACAACCTATGCATCGGCTTTACGACAAGAACTAATAAGGAACCACAGCGATGCCCCTCTTGCAGAGATTATTGGTGGGGCATCTCGTTTGAGCGAATCGACACCCACCCTGGCCAACGGTGCGCCACGAGCGTCGTTTTCGCCTTTTCAACTTGACGCATGGAATGACATGCCAATCACTCAAGCGGGAACCTATCGCGTTCGGATCGGCACGGAAATTGATCGCACATTTCGAACGGACGAGTTAGGCGGTCGCAGGTTGACGGTTGGTTTTGGTGGGTCCAAGCAAGCGCAGCTTTGGCTGGATGACACCCTGCTCGAAGAAGAGACAAACCCTGCGGGACAGAGTATCGATCTCATCGTTTCCATAGATCATCCTCAAAATTCGTTAGCAACTTATCCGGGAACAAACTTTGATCAAACCCTGGATCCGAAAACGCTTTTGCGCACGGCAATCTATGACATCACCCCATCGGTATTCCCCGAGGGAAAATCCGCCGGAAGGGGAGACGCATCGGACAAGCAAGTGGCAGCATATCTGTCGGAGGGATCGTCTGAAACATCACGTGAGGTAATTTCCGAATCTCTGCGCGGTTTGGGGGTGAAATGGGCTCGCCAGATTGATTTGGCAGGAAACGTGGCTGCGGGGCTCGGACGAGGCGTTGATTCCATTGCACACGTCATGGGCATTAGCGGTCAAGAGGGTTCATTTTTTGTCGATATGCCGGGGTTGGTTGGTATTTCGGCCAGCGCTACGAACTCAAGC
>JBGTLQ010000047.1:0-4148 GCA_041744075.1 Terrimicrobiaceae bacterium | reverse complement strand
CTCGTCCGCGCGCCTTTATTTCTGGATCATCCTTGTCGATGTTTTGCATCGAAAGCCCCTTTTTTAAGGCCTCCCTGGCCTTGGCGCTTTCCCCCATATTTGCATAGGCCCGGCCCAATTCGATGTAATGCATGGAGCGTGAGGGTTTCAGTTTAATGGCAATGAGAAAACACCGGACTGCATCTTCATTGGTTCCCTCGGGTAATTTTCCGTAGAGAAGGGAACCGACGGAAGACTTGGCACCCCCGATATCGGCCCGGTTCAGATGAAACCGCCCAAGCACGTGCCAGGCGAGATCATTGGATGGATCGAGCTCCGTGGCCCGTTGTGCGTATCGCTTTACCTGCCATGACGCCAGCACCTGCTCTTTGCTCCCCAGCAACGGGAGCAATTTACCGCTACTGATGGCGACGGAGAGTTGGGCGTCGGCATTCCGAGGGGCCAGCAACGCCGCACGGTTGGCATACTGCAGCGCCAGCTCTCCATCCCTGAGCTTGTCGCCCTTGCCGGGCTCGTCCGTCATGATATGGCGGTATTGGCGGGAGATTTTCGTCAGGAGTGCTGGATTATCCGGTTCCAGCTTTTCGGCGGAAAGGTAGAAGTTCAGCGCCTCGGTCGACTTGAACCGCGCGTCGAGGGTGTCACCCTGACGCATGAGTTGCTGGGCACTCTGTGCCAGCGATGTCGTGCAAAAGGCGAGCAGCAGACAGGAGCATAATCCGTGAATCCTGACCGTGGGTGAGTGCCTCATATAACAGGGGATCGTTTTTCAACTCCCCTTCAGGTGGATGCGTCGAATTATTCTCAGGCGAGCAGGACTTTTATGCCCGAATCATGGCTGCTCGGCGATGCGGGTCACAGGTGGCGTGTTGATTTGCAGAATTCGTCCCGCATTCACCAACTCGGCTTCGCTTTCGGGTCGGCCGATCAACTGGAGGCTGGCCACCGGCGGATTCTTCTTTCGGCTCGGAAGTGGGATGGGGATGGCAATGGCGGGGTTTCCCGCCAGATTGACGGCCACGGTGTTCTGACTCAACAGAACCGCAGCCTCGAATGCGGCGGAATCAAACAGGGGCTGACGCAGTGGCAGCGTTTTCAAGGTGGCTGTCGCTATGAAATCAACGCGACGAAAGGTTCGCTCCAGTGTACGTTGCCAGGCTTTTCTATTCTTCAGTGCTTTCGCGTAATCTTCTTCGGAGTGTGTCGATCCGGATAAAATGGTCGCCTTGGTCGTGCCACTGATTCCTCCCTTGTCGATCAGGTCCTGATAACGGTGGTAGATGTCTGATTGAGCCACCAAAATCCCGTCACTGGTCGCCTGGTTCCATTCATCCCGAAAATCAATCGTCATGGGGACCAATTGAAACCCGTGCGATTCCAATGCCTTGTCAATGGCATGTTCTATCGCGGGATCTGTCCCCGTAAGATACAGTCGCCCGACCCGGTATCCGGATGCATCGGGATTTCTCGCACGTGCATTCGCGTATTCTCCATCAAAGCTGCGGTCCAGCAGACTCATCCCGGTCGCAAGGTTGGGAATATCCTTTGCCATGGGCCCGACTGTATCCAGGACTTTTGGGGAAAGAGGCACGACACCAACCAGGGAGACCCGGCCATAGGTGGTTTTCAAACCAAATACCCCGCAGCAGGCTGCCGGGACCCGGATTGAACCTGCGGTATCGGTTCCAAACGCGACATCGGCCAGATCGTTCGCCACCGCGACAGCGGACCCGCTGGATGAACCACCAGGAATCAGCCGTGGAAACCCCGTGATGCGGTTTTTTGGGGTGCCGAAATAGGGATTCATCCCCGAAACACCGGTTGCGTATTCAGAGAGGTTGGTTTTGCCAACGATATCGACCCCGCGCTCTCTGGCGATTTGCATTAGCGGAGCGTCTTTTAATGCAGGTTCGCTGTGTTTGCTGCGATACCCGGAGCCGGCGGTGGTGACTTCCCCCTTGAGATCGATCAGATCCTTGACCGCCAAGCGCACATTTCCACTGTCTCCTGGAGCCCGATAGGTGATGAATGCATGATCGTGGCTGCTTCTACTGGAAAAGGGCGAAGGACCCGAGCAAGCGGTCGGGAGGAAAAAGAGAAGGGCCAACCATCGAGCCGAACCGCTATCAAAGGGATGTTTCATTTGCCGGAGCTGGGGTGAACCCATGTTGCAGTCTCCCATGGTTTGGTGACGCTCCGCAAGGCAAGATCAAGGAATGTAGGCGGCAGCATCGGAGATAGTGAATCCCCGCTCCATCAAGGCGATTTCGGCGGCAAAGGCATCTTCATCCGCGCCCGATTGCAAACTTCACCTTGTCCCAGTCGAGAAGACGGGCATCACCTCGCTCCACGCGAGCTTGGCGTTCTCTCAAAATATCGATTACCTCCTGAGAAATTGGAGATTCCTCTTAGTGATCACGCATATCCTCCCATATTGCTTCCATGAGCCGGACTTTTTCGTCGGTTGGCATGGTTCTGATCTCTTGTGTGGTCATGTGGGAAGCCTATCCTCGAAATCGCGGAAGGCGAATATTTTTTGGCGAACGTCTAGCTCATCCACGGCGGGGACGGAAGCCCGAATTCAAACAGGAGCGTTACCCGCCGTTGGATGGAGCGTCTTGTTCGCCGTTGTCTTTATCGGGCACTTACCAGCAAACCTATACAATCCGGCGGCGGAGCGAACACACCTAAGAATTCCTCCAAGCTATTGGGGGGGGATCTCTTTGAGCGGAATGAAATTTAGGCAGCCGTTTTCTTTTTGATAACCTCGAGAAAACGCCGGGCTAATGTTTGAGAGATCTCGGCGATCTCTTCGGGGGTCAGTTGATCCTGATAAAAATGGCGGACCGAAAGCGGGGGTTTCGACGACAGAAGGCTTATGATATATTTATTAGGCTCGAATGAGAATTGGAGAGTTTCCGACGTGCTGAAATCGTCAAATTGGGCTTTTTTAAATCCTTTCATTTGGAACTCTAAATTAACCTGGATGACGACACCTCCATCCTTCCACCATTCTGTTAAGACTGGAAATGAAGATGACTGGGAAAAACTGATTGTTTTATCCATAGCCGCTTGACTACTTCCTATTCCGTAGTGGCCTGTAATCCGAATAGAATCACTCGAAAAAAGCTCACAGAACGGGAGAAGGAGCCTTTTGATTTCGTCAAACAATGGGTTCAGTGATTTTTCAAAAATCGTCTTTTGCGCTTCTTGGGTAAGCGGCAAAGGTTCCTCCACGTGCTGAAGCTGAATCTTAAGCAGAGCGATTTCCTTTTCGAGGTCAGTGGGTTCGTGGATTTCTTCTCCGTTGATGCCTCTTAGATAGAGTTTCAAAGAGTCAATCACATGTTCAGCAATAAAGCTGAGAATGGTGTCTGAATTACCGGTGTCCGCCTCGCGCAATGCTTGAAGATAGTTCTCGCGTTCATTATTTCGAATCACCACTGGCGGATAACCTCGCTGCATGAGCAGAAGATTCATTAGAAGTCGCGCCATTCGACCATTGCCATCATCGAAGGGATGAATGGCTGTAAAATCGTAATGAAACATCGCGGCGCTTTCGACCGGATGAATTTCGTTCTTAGCGAATTCATTTCGTTGCCGATCCACTAATGCCTGCATTTTAGCAGGGGTTTCCAGTGGAGTGGCGTAGAAGTGGGTTTCCCCTGTTGGCGTGCGAACGTGATTGGGTTGAGATTTATACTCGCCGATCACGATGGTTTTAGTGGTATCTTTTCCGTCGGGTGTGATCGCGGGGACTTGATAAGATTCGACAAGCAAGACTTCGTGCAGCTTTCGGATCGAAGCTTCGGTCAGAACCTCTTTTTGGCGGATGAACTCCAAAAGATAATTAACCGCGTTGCTATGTCCGCGGAGATCCAGATGGTCTTTCAGCGGTTTGCCTTTCGCGGTCAGTCCTTCCATTAAGAACATTTCCGTCTCACCTTGTGTGAGTTTATTGCCTTCGATGGCATTTGAGTGGTAAGTCCACCAAAGCCGAAATTTTTGGAGAACTCGTTCTTCAGCTTCTCGGTCAATCGGACGCAGCCCATCCAATTCACTCTTTAGGCTATCAATTTCGATTAAGAGTTTGGGAATTTTTGGCATTGGAATGCTCCTTGGATTGAGCGACCGGTCCCAACTACACC
>JBGTLQ010000046.1:0-7726 GCA_041744075.1 Terrimicrobiaceae bacterium | reverse complement strand
GCGGGCTGAAACCAGAAGAAATTCGTGACATAATTGCCATCGCGCTCCGCGAACCCGTTGATCTGCGGACAGCCCTGAGCCTGCGTCCAGACATCGGGCGTCCAGATGTAGTAGTCGGAGAAGCGATTACGCTTCGGCGAACAGGATGCCTTGAACCAAGGATGCTCGACCGACGTGTGACCGGCAACCAGATCCAGCACGACTCGCATGTCCCGGCGATGCGCCTCGCGGAAAAGACGGCGTAGATCTGCATCGGTCCCGTAGCGCGGGGCGACCTTGCGAAAGTCCGACACATCATATCCAGCGTCCCCAAACGGGGATTCAAAAACCGGGTTAACCCGTCTTTCTCAACTGAAGGCAACGGCAGGTCGCGAAGGCTGATAAAATCAGGATCATGATCAAAAGGTCTTCACTACAGACTGGTGGTTGAGCGAAGGAGTTGGTGAGAGGTGGTGATGCGTGGCGGCGCTTGGTCGGGAAGCTGGAGTTTGAGCTTTTCCAGTAAGATTTTCTGGTCGGCCTCGGGTTGGGTGTAGCGGCTGAGGATGAGGGTTCGACCGTCGGTGGTTGGGAAGTGGGCGTCGAGCATCTGCATGGCGGCGAACTTATCGAGCACGGCACGGGAGGTGAGTCCGGGAGCATGGGGACGCAGACGGGCCCGCAGGGTGACGTGGAGACAGTAGGCCAAAAATGAGATAAAGATGTGAGCTTCGATCCGGGAGTCGAGTTGGTGGTAGATCGGGCGCAGGTCGAGATCGTCTTTGAGGGTTTTGAAAGCGGCTTCAACTTCCGTGAGCTGGATGTAAAAGTTCCAAAGATCGGAGGGCTTTGCCTCTGGCATATTGGCTCGCAGCAGGTAGCGGCCTTCCCGGCGACGGGCCATTCGCAATTTGGTGCGGTTGAGCCGGTAGCTGAAGCGTGCCGGGGCTTTGCGTTCCTGGGCCGTGGCTGGCTCGGGAAGTTCGAAGTCCATCAATCGCCAGGCCGTGCGGTAGCGCTCACGGGCCTCCCCAAGTTTGAGTAAGAGTTCGCGAGCGGGAAGAGTCATTTCCGAGAGTTCCTTGAGACGGCGCAGCAGCCCCCGGAGTTGGCGCAGCCGCATGGCACGCTCTTTGGCCACCCGGTCTTGGGATCGGGCATAGACATACATCTCGTCGTCTTCGGCGTGGAGTTTGACTTCAACGCCCTCACGCACTTTTTGCCAAGGCTGCCCCAGCAGGTCGGCCTCGTAGCGGGTGAGGCGGCCCTTGGGAGTTCCGACCAGATACTGCACGGGCGGATCACTGGCCCGCATTTCGGCCAAGACCTCTTCGGTGGGAATGCCCCGGTCCATGACCCAGATGCGCTGGGCTTTGCCATACTGGTTCTCGATCTTTTTCAGGAAGTCGCGCAGCGTTGTCTTGTCCGAAGTGTTGCCGGCAAGGACTTCGTAGGCCAGGGGGAAGCCCTCGGGCGTCACCACCAAAGCAATGACGACCTGCACGCAGTCGCTTCGCTTGTCGCGCGAGTAACCAAAACGCTTCTTGGTGTGTTCGGGATCTGGCGCGTCGATTTCAAAATACGTGCTTGTCAGATCGTAGAGAAGCACCTCGAACTTCGCGCCGAAGAGATCTTTCCATTTATTGGTCAGGTGGCAAAAGAGTTCGCGTTTATGGGGCAAAAGGCGGTCATGTGCCCGGTAAAGGGCGTTCTTCTCCACCAACGAGTAGTCATGCCCAAGCAGATCTCCCATCGCACTTTGCTCAAACCACTGGCGGTGAAGTTTCCATTCGCTTCCCGGTGCAATCAGCCGATAGCACACCAATGTCTGAAGGATATCACTCCAGCTTGTGCCCTCACGACTCTGCGGCAGTCTCTTTGACCAAAACTCATCAAGCCCCAACTGCCTGTAAAGCTCGCAAGCCAACCAACACGCTCCCCATTGCCGGGGACGATGCAAGCTGAAGTCTTTGAGTCGCACTCCAATGCCGATATCTGCGGCATGGGCGGGAATCTCCCGATCCCAGGCGAAAAGAGCCATTTGCCGACTGCTTCCATCCGTGTCGTCGAATCCCTCCAGAACCCGGCACCAGGATTCCTTCTGGCTGTCATTGATTTCACCAAGATAGAGAACCGGCCTCTGGACAATCTTTCCACCCACGCATCGGCGGCTTTCCACAATCGACCAATACCGGTGGGCTTTGCCGTCTTTGAACCGCCGTGTGCTTCGTAAAAACATGACGGTTCAAAATTATAGTCACATTTTTGAACATGTGAAGAGGGTAGGTCTTCACTACAACGACTTTTGAAAGCGTCACCTTGTATTTATGCGGCTCGGCGGGCGACCGATGCCCGAAAATAACGAAAAAATGGCTCCAGTTGAGAAAGTCGGGCTAACGACTGCCCTTTCATCTTCGCCGTCCAAGGGAAACAAACGATCTGCAAAACCAAGGAGCCCCCGGATTCGGTGCAGAGAACGCCGCTGAAAAGACTCCCGCTGCTGTTTCGCTGCGGGAAAGTTTAAAAGAAAATTGATTTCTGGCCGTTGGCACATCGAGGCCATCGCAACAACGTCGATGTCCCTGGCATCAATTCCCGCAGCTTCCAACTTACCACCCGCCTGCCAGACCCAGAGCTTCTTGATCGCTGCATGGGTCTTGGGCGGATTTTCTTCACCCAAGATGAGGGCTTTGATTTGCGGTGGCGCAGTCAATACATCGTGGAGATTGGAGAGGGGTTTTCTGGTAACGGGTAACCGGTAATGGTTAGCGGGGAGACTTGCCTCGCTTCGCTTGCTGCAGGCTGATTGCTCATTTCATAAATTCTGCCAGGGAAGGGCGGTGACGCCAGGACAAAGAAGCTGGGGCCGCATGCATCGGCAGATGACAAACCCCTCGGGGGCCGAAGCGTTTTCGGCAAGGAATGCCGCCACATGTCGTGCGTCGCTGCGTGAAGGGCGGTCCGTCCATTTTACCTCGATGGGAAAGAGTTTCCCTTCTAGTTCCACCAGGAAGTCAATCTCTCTGCCGTCCTTGCTCCGCACATGATGCAGCGCTCCTCCAAGGTATTGCAGGCGTTTCCAAAGCTCGATTCCCACCCACTGTTCGAAGATGGGTCCGGGATTGGCCATCACGGTCTCAGGCCCCGGGCGCAGCCCTGCCGCTGCGTGTCTCACGCCTGTGTCAAAAATGAGAAATTTCGGGTTGGATACCAAACTTTTCCTGGGACTCCCAGACCAGCCGGGCACACGGATGCCGATAAACATGTCCTCCAACAGCTGATAGTGGGATTTCACTGTCGGAAGGCTCAGACCGACCTGCCGGGAGATGGACGCATAGTTCAGTTCTCCACCAGATTCAGCCGCCGCCAAGCGGAGAAAATTCACAAAGGCCCCCCAGTCCTTGACCAGACCCTCGCGGCGAATCTCTTCCTCGAGATAGATGGTTGCGTAGGATCGCAGAATGTCGGCGCGATCCTCATCAGGCACCGTGACAATGCCCGGAAGCTCTCCAAACGAAAGCCTTTCGATCAAGTCAGCAGGCGGGAATTTGTTTTTTCCGCTCCCATGTAAAGCGACAGGAGAATGACAACGTGCGCCCGGTGCTGTCGGTCTTTCTGTAAGGACGAGCGGCATGAGTCGGTGGAGGAGTGCGCGACCAGGGAGCAAATTTGCACCCGTTAGACGCAGCTTCCTCGCTGAGCTGCCGAGCAACACAAAGCGCCACCGCGTCTTATCCCGGTCATACAGGTGCTGAACCGCATCAAAAACTGACGGGACATTCTGCGCCTCATCAACCACCACAAAATGCGCGTCGGGCTTTCGCTTCAGGGCCTCGCATTCCCTGACGAATGCGCCGGGGTCGGCCAGAAGCCGGGTCCGTTCCTCGGGGTTCGAGAAGTCATAGGCCAAGGATGGTGCCTGAACGAGATGGCGGACCATAAACGACTTTCCCGTCTGTCTAGCTCCGAAAAGAATATGAACAAACGGCTTGAGCAGGCTCCTTCGCAATCCGGCTTCAATAAATCGCTGAAACATTGTCTTATTTATATCGTCTTTTTATAAATGGCACATGTCAATGTAATTTCCTCGCAAGGTCCACAATGCTCCACGGCCAATTCACGAAGCCGAAGAAACAAGGGAATGCGATAGACTAGGTGGCGAGGGCAGCCGCCCGGTCGATTAGCCGTAGGCTGACCCGAAGGGCGCAACACCGGGGATCGGTGGGCGTCAACTGATATGGGCAAGCCGCCATGGCGGATTTTTCAACGAGGTTTCAACCGCAAATGAACTGAGAGAGACATGTCGGATTCGACAATTTTGATGACAGAATCCAGCTTGTCACGGAGACGTTCGAAATCTGGTGGAAAATCATCCGCGTAGGAAGTCAGTAAGATATCGGCCCCGGATTGTGCGGCTGTGGCGAGAATTTGTAGATCGTGAAGTTTTTTTCCCATCACCCCCACTTTCAAAGACCAATCTAACATTTTTTCATAAGCATCCGTTGTTTCGGAGATCAGTCTGCCGCGACGGCAGAATTGTTTCACGTTGCCAATGGCATTTTCCAGCGAAAGGCCCAAGCCGTTTTCCTCAACTTTGCGAGTAGCAACCACCAGGTATTCACGCAGAACTTGAGAAGCAAAAAGAAGAATGACCCCCCTGACAGGCAAGATGCGAAGCAGCTCTGTTGCCCTGACGTGCTGCCTTCTGCCCTCATCCGTGGCATCGAGGAGAACATTGGTGTCGAGGCAAATCACCTGCCCCGGGCTAAGCTTCATAAATGGCCTCTCGTGACCAGTTCTGATGCCCGGACGTACGGACCGTTTTTAGTTCAAAAGTGCCCCGGACGTCTTCGGGGTTGCGCGTCGCTTGCGACAGGAGGGCATGCAATTCTCCCTGCAAAGAACGATGATTTTCCTTGGCCCGCTTTTTTAGAATGGCAAGAGTTTGATCTGGAATATCGCGGATGAGTACAGATTTCATTTTAAATCTATAATGGTATCGTAATGGTATTATTTCGCATGACTTGTCTGGAGCGTCGAGCATGCAATCGGAAATGAAACTGGGGATTGTGCTCAATTTGGGGCCGATAGCCAAAGTCGAGTGGAAGCGCTTTGTGGTCGGATGATTGATAGAGCAATCGTTGTGCCGCTTGCAGCGGGTAGTTGTTGGAGGGTTTGTACCACTGATGTTCACTGATAGAGGCTTGCACCCGGGCAATGCCCGGGTCAGCAGATCCCGGATGTTTGCAAGGCAAACGTTGCTCGAAATGAGGGAGCTCAGGGGGCGGGATGGAACATCCCGGGGTTGAGCGTGTCAGAGGTCCTCGCAAGCGAGCTTGTGGAGACCTCTGCCGCGCTCAACCCATGCGCAGCGAAGCTGCAATCCCCCTGCGCTCCTTTCTTTCAAATTGAAGGCCGGGGCTATTGGCCCGGCCAGATCAGTCAATAAGTGGTTAGAAAATACCATTCAAACCCCGCTGGAAGCGGCAAGACCATTCTCTATCCCGTGCGGAGTGCGAAACCTATTTTAGATTGTCATGCGGCTCTCTCATAAAAACACCATGAGAATATTCATACCGATCCGCATCGTTTGTGGCTTGTGCGATTCTCAGCCACTCATCCCACCAAGCCAGCAACTGCGCGTCGGTCAGATTTGCCAAATCCAAATCTTCTTCGCTGAGAAATTCTTCACGGAGATGTGATTTCATGGGGATCGAATGGAAGCAGCCTCTCGGCCTCGGAGACGAGAAGATCATGGACCTCAAGCAATGGCAAATCAGGAAGTGAGTTTGCAAGCGAGGGCCAATTTTTGGCTGCCAATTCATAGGTTTCCAATCGGGCTTCGTTGAGGTGCATAATTTTCCGTCTTTCTGCGTCCAGAGCCGTCTCCAATGCACAAACATGGCTTTCCACCCATAATTTCAGGGCTCCGTGTTATTCGTGCGTCGTTGGTCATGAGGAGAATAAAGCCAAAAAGCTAACCACTAAGCCACACGCGTATCCCGCAGAGGTCTCGGGGTACAGCGCCCCTTTTCCATCCTCCGGGCTTGTTCAACAACGGCTAGCTTTCGACGCTGCGGTCGAAGCTAGCCCTTTCCCGTTACGCTGTTGGGAACCCATAACCGAGCGGCTGATTGGCGGGATATTTTTCACACATCTCAAAACCTGGAGCCGCTTGGTCTCGGGGGGCAACGATGGGTTCAATCCCAATGGGGATGGGCCAGTGGATGCGGATCTGCGGGTCATTCCAATGGAGAACCCGTTCGTCAGGGGGCGAATAATAGTCACTGCACTTGTAATGGAAGTCGGCGACATCGCTGACCACTAAGAATCCATGGGCACACCCTGGCGGAGCCCAAAGGCGTTCATGACAGACTGCCGTTAAGAGCCGACCATCCCATTTTCCGTAGGTGGGGGAACCCTCACGAAGATCCACAACCACATCAAAGATGGCACCGCTGGACACCCAAACAAGCTTGCCTTGGGCATGCCCTCCGACTTGGTAATGCATTCCACGAAGAACGTATTTTGAGGATCGGCTGTGATTGTCCTGAACAAAATCCACATCAAGTCCAATTTCCCGAAAAACCTTACGGTTCCACATTTCAAGAAAAAATCCCCGGCTATCGCCATACACGGTTGGCATCATGAGCAGTGCTCCTTCAATTTTTAATTCTTCCACTCTCATGCTTTGGTCCTTTCAATAATTTCCAACAAATACTGTGCGTAACTGGATTTGCCCAACGCCGCCGCTCCATTCGCGAGTTGCTCGACATTGAGCCATCCCTTTTGAAGGGCAATCTCCTCCAGACACGCAATACGCAGCCCTTGGCGTTTCTGAATGGTGTGAACAAAATGTGAAGCCTCCAAAAGAGATTCGTGAGTGCCCGTGTCCAGCCATGCCGTCCCCCGCCCAAAACGCTCAACCCGCAAGCTGCCGTCAGCCAGATAACAGCGGTTCAGGTCGGTGATTTCCAATTCTCCGCGGGGAGAGGGGGCAAGGGCTTTGGCAAATCCCACGACCCGCTCGTCATAGAAATAGAGACCCGGAACCGCCCAACGGCTTTTTGGATGTTGGGGTTTTTCTTCCAAGGACATCGCCCGGCCTTCATGGTCAAACTCGATCACCCCGTATGCCGAAGGGTTCGAAACCTCATACCCGAAGATAGTTGCGCCATGTTTCCATGCATCAGCCTGGGACAAGGTCCGACCAAATTCATTCCCGAAAAATAAGTTGTCTCCAAGCACCAGGGCCGATGGTGACCCCGCGAGAAAACTCTCTCCAATAAGAAAAGCTTGGGCCAATCCCTCAGGTTTCGGTTGCTCAGCGTACTCAAATTTCACACCAAACTGTGACCCATCGCCCAGCAATCGCTGAAAGGCGGGGAGATCATGCGGGGTGGAAATCACAAGGATTTCGCGGATGCCAGCCAGCATAAGCACCGAGATCGGATAATAAATCATCGGCTTGTCATAAACCGGCATCAACTGCTTGCTGACAGCCGTTGTGAGCGGAAAAAGTCGTGTGCCTGTCCCGCCCGCCAGAACGATGCCTTTGCGGTCAGGCATTCTGTATCAACGACCGGGAGCCCAGGTCTTTAAGAACTTTTCCACAAATCCGGTGCTGTACACGCCCTTTTGGAAATCCGGATCCATCATAATCGCCTGTTGAAAGGAAATGGTTGTTGGGATTCCAGTGATCATGTACTCGCCGAGCGCACGGTTCATTCGTTGAATACAAGCACCG
>JBGTLQ010000045.1:0-7877 GCA_041744075.1 Terrimicrobiaceae bacterium | reverse complement strand
TAACCATGATAATTTATCAATTTAATGCCCCCTGTCAAACATCTTTATTTGGGAAGTCTTTGTCTTTTTGGAATGTCTTTGAGTGTGTTATCAGAGGAGTCTAGGCCACAACAGACCTACATTGTTGAGCAAAAGCATCCTGATGCCTCGGACCAAAATTCAGGAACGAGTGAGAAGCCTTTGTTAACGATTGGCAAAGCTGTGGAGATGGCCATGCCTGGGGACACAATTTATGTGAAAGAGGGAGTTTACCGCGAGTGTCTTGCCCCGGAGCGAGGTGGCAAAGCGGGAGCACCGATCAACTATGTTGCCGAACCTGGGGGTCGCGTGATTGTGAGTGGTGCCAACTTTTGGAATCCAGAGTGGGAGCCTTTGAGTGGCTTTGCAGGTGTCTTTCAAGCGGGATGGAGGGAGTCAGATTTTGAGGGGTGGAATCCTTTTCACGAAGGAATTTCCATCGATGACCGGGACCGGTCGATTGTGGCGCGTCCTGTCAGTAACTGGAACGCATTAACAAAGGAATGGGTGGAACGAACGGGCGGCAAGCGGTTGCCGAGAACCCTGGGCCAGGTGTTCATTGATGGAATCCCTTTAACTGAGCGAGAGACTCTTGAGGAGGTTAAGCTTTTGCCGGGCTCATGGATTGTCCTCGCAGATGGAGGCGGGCTCATGGTTCATTTCCCGGGTTCCCCTGCCAAGGCTGAGGGCCGTGTGGTGGAGATTTCGGTCCGAGCCGGGAACTTTGTGCCCAAGCGAAGAGGGCTGTCACATATTCAGATTCGGGGGTTTGTGTTTGAGGCGGCAGCAAACCAAGGGCCTTTCCCACAAAGGGGAGCGGTGAGTGTCAGAAGCGGAAGCGATTGGGTGATAGAAAACAACTGGGTGAGATATGCCAAAACAGTGGGGATTGATTGTGGGAGTGAAACGTGGCGGGTGAAAGACATGAGGGAAGAAAGGCCCGAGGAAAATGCCCTCATTTTTGCAGCCAGAAACATCATTCGTGCGAACCGGGTCACCGACAATGGACTTTGCGGCATCGCTGGGTGGAATCACAGCGACACCATCATAGAAGGAAATGTGGTGGAGCGAAACAACAGCCTGCAAATCCAAACCGGAGTGGACCATCATGCCTTTTGGTGGGAGCAAGCCGGCATCAAGCTCCATGCGTCAAACGCAAAAGTTCTCAACAATCTTGTTCGCGACAATCATGCATTTGGAATCTGGATTGATGCTGGCTACTCTGAAGCCCGGATCACAAAAAATGTGGTTTTAGAAAACCGTCTTGCCGGAATCTTTTTGGAATATGGACTTGGCCCTTGTCTCATCGATAACAACATTATCGCCGCAACGGACGGGCCCGGCCTCTATGCCCACGACGCCTCGGGTTTGACCGTGGCTCACAATCTGATCTGGGGAAATGCCGGTTATGGCGTCTGGCTCCAAAAGGTCACTGATCGTAAACTGAAGGGGCAGGTCACTGGATGCTCCGACAACAAGATTTTGAACAATCTCATTTTCTTGAATCAAAGAGGTTCGCTTTGTTTCCCCTTGGATGGAGAACACATTGCAAACAACACAAGCAACGGAAATCTTTTTCGCGATGGCAACTGGCTGGGCACGACGCGGACGGCAGAGTTTCGGCTGACAGCCACCGGGGCGACGGCAGCGTCCGTGGAGGATGCCATTAAAAATATGAGTGATGCCGGAGATGGCCCCACTGATGGAAACCTCCCCAATCGCATTCTCAATTTGCAACAATGGAGATCAGTCACCGGGAGAGATTCCTCAAGTGTTGCGCTAGGAGAGTTAACCAAAGCGGCGCTTCGAACGGCCCCTGGCAATGTGGAGTTTCACTTGCCAGAGGAGGCACTCGCCGTCCGTGCTGAAGCTGTGGAGGGCATTGGACCTGACGACTACTTGCAGGGAGGGTCGGATATGGACGCTCTCCTCATGCCGGGTCCTTTCCAATCGCTAAGAAGCGGTCCAAATTATTGGTCCTTTGTTTTGCCAGAATGGGATCGCGCAGGGCCAACAAAACTCCACCCATGAACCGTCCCCTACCCCAGACAAACAAATCCCTCACCAAGGGATTCACACTCATCGAGATTTTTGTGACCATATCCTTGGTTGCCATTTTGCTTGCACTTATGATTCCGTTTGCAAAAAGAACCCTCGCATCTTCACGAAGCACCGCTTCTGCCAGCAATTTGCGTCAGATCGGGGCAGCTCTTCTTTTATATGCCTCGGAAAATGAGAATCGGCTGCCAAGATCGGATGCCCCTGGTAACTGGTATTTCAACATTGATTCCTATCTTGGTGGCAGCAGCGCCAAACCATGGGACCCCAGCACATGGAACCGTGTCTTCATTTGTCCCGCACGCAAACTCACGGACCACACCGAAGAAATCCCTTACACTTACGCCGCACACCCCCTGCTTGTTCCGTCAATCGCCAGCCGCCCCTCAATCTCGCTGGCTTCTGTGGCCCGCCCCTCCGAGGTTATGATTGTTGCTGATGCTATTCAGCGCGACAACACCAGGCGCTCAAGTCATTCAACACTCGCCACTATCTCCGGTCCCTCAGGACCCATTCACCTTGAGGGGGATCCTTCCAAAGCCAAAGAACCTATCGCGACCGGCCCTGATGTGGATCCCGATAATGCTGCAAATATTCGCTACCGTCACAATGGCGCAGCAAATATTCTTTTTGTTGACGGACATGTGGAACGCCTCCGCAAGGGCGAAATCAAAGAGGCCAATATCCGCCTCAATTATTAGTCACCCCCCTCCCCTCAATATGATCAATGGCCACTCAGCGTGTTGGAGAAAGTGTTCAGTCCTCTTCGCGGCTTTTGTGATAGGCTTTGCTTTATCGGGGGCAAAAAGTTTTGCCATCTCGGCTTCGGATTTTGATTATCGCAACACGCAATCGGGACTCCCCTATCGTTGGTATGCCCCGATGGGATTAGAGCCTGATGAAAAAATTCCGCTCATTCTTTTTCTTCACGGAGCAGGAGAAAAGGGAACTAATAACACAAGCCAAATTGCCAACCGGGCAAATGGCGCGTTCAACCTGATTGAAGACCCTGCAAGAAAAGCCTATATGATGGCCCCCCAGACCCCAACGGGCTGGGCTTCCGCAACAATCGCTGATGCCGTGATGGACGAGGTGAGCAAACTGCTTGTTGAAACGCCGGAGATTGATCCGAACCGGGTTTACATCACAGGTCTCTCCATGGGCGGCGAAGGGACATGGTATTTTATGAACCGTTTTCCCCATGTTTTTGCCGGAGGGATCCCCATTTGTGGCGTCACAACCATTTCCCACGCCGGAACCATCTCTCACATTCCAACTTGGGCTTATCATAATGACGGCGATGGAGTGATCCCTGTCTCCCACTCCCGCACAATGGTCGCTCGACTTCAAAGGTTGGGGAGCCCGGTCATTTACTCGGAGTTTGTCTCCAATTCGCACAACTCATGGACTGCGGCCTACACAAACCCAACAACGCGAGCCTGGATTTTTTCGCAGGTGAAGGGGCAGTTCATCAGTAGTGTCCCCGCATTGGCAATCCCGGTTCCCCAGTTGGCAGATACCGAGCGAATCATCTGCCAATCGGAGACCTCTGCCCCATTGCTCATTTCTCCCTCACTTGGCCACAACCCCACAGAGATCACATGGCAAAATTACGTCGCCGCCAACGGCACTCAGAGGGGGGCCGGATCATTCGTTAATGACGGTGAAACTTGGTCAGCCCAGATCCCAAATTTGGTTATCGGAGAAAACCGAATCATTGTGATTGCCACCGGCAGTGATTATGACCCTTCTCGGAATGGCAAAACCACAGTCACCACGTCCTTCACGGTGGAGCGAACCGACGTTGGCAATGATACGTTTTCTCCCAGGATCTTTGTTTTCAGCCCTGAATCATTTTCCCAAGTGGCGGCAGATGTTTCAGCGGTCTCACTTGCCGGTGTAGCCCGGGATGGGGGCAGTCTGATGGGGGTCACGTGGGAAAACCATCGGGGCGGGAGTGGTGTGGCAACTGGAGGCGAGGAGTGGTTCATTACTGAAGTGCCTTTGGAACCGGGTTCGAACGTGATTCTTTTGAAAGCAACGGACGCAGCGGGCAACGATTCCCGGCAAGAAATCGTTGTTATCCGGGGTGCTCCAACAAATTTTCCGCCCTCTGTGTCCGCAGGACCGGATCGATGGACAACGCTTGGAACAAAAGTCCAACTCTTGGGTGACGCCAGCGATGATGATGGATCTCCATCCCTCCTCTGGAGCGTCATTTCCGGGCCGGGTGGCGTTGACTTTCAATCTTCTTCAGCGGCCAAGGCGTGGGCCACTTTTCGTATTCCCGGCGTTTACTTTCTGAAGCTGACTGCCACCGATGGCGAATGGACTCGTTCAGACACGGTTCGAGTGAGAGTGAGCAATGCCTTCTCGACGCTCTGGCAATTTGATTTTGGAAGTCTCATCATGAATGAGGGATGGAACATCGTCGGGGACATGTTCAACCTCAGCAGATCGGACGCCATCGACTCCGAAGGAATTCAGACGGGCGTCGGATATAACCTTAGTCTGAGCTTTGATGGCACATGGTTCTCCACCGTCCCCGGAGTCACCCTTTATCCGTCGAATGTGGCCAGAGATTCGCTGTTTGTCAGAAACACAGGCAGGGGAGCGATCACCTTCACGGGTTTTGATCCTGACGTCAGTTACAGAGTCACAGTCTTTGGTTCGCAGCGCAATATACCCCCTTCCGGTGACATGACTGCACGATATGCCATCGGCGTGGAATTTCACACCCTCGATGCAGAGGAAAACGGGGACCAACTCGCCATTTTTCCAAATATCAAACCGAACGCCTCAGGAGATTTTCAGCTGCAAATGAGAACACTGGCCTTCACGACCCCCAGCATTGCCCATCTGAACGCTGTCCAAATCGAACGACTCAACGTGGTTTATGAACACTCCAACTATCATGCATGGGCCTTAAGTCATGGGTTTCCAAGCAGCGAAAGCGGCCAAGGAATGCCAACGTCCCTCCCCTCCAAGGACGCCATTCCCAACCTCATCAAATATGCCCTTGGCTTGAATCCCCACGAAGCAGGAATCCATGGGAAAATCTCGTCAGGGATATTGCGCGACACAACACTCCCAGCACCGGTCGAATACATGAGCTTGTCTGCCACTCTGCCCGATCCCATGCCCGCTGACCTTTTGCTCCTGCCGGAAGCCAGCCCAAACCTCGACGCCTGGCCAGACAGCTTGATCGAAGTCTCGCGCACCTTCAATGCCTGGAATGGAACTCAAACCATCACCTGGCGTGATCCCACGCCGCTCACCAACTCCTCTCGGCGCTTCCTCCGACTGCGGGTGGAACTGATCGACTGATCTCCAAAGATTCGGCCAAACGCCCTTCAATTTCCTATTGACTCTTGCGTCGTTTATTGATAATTTATCACATGTTATGAAAATCCAACAATCCTCCCTCATCGTTCTGCTGACAGCCACGGCCTTAGTGCCGTGGATCACAACATCTCATTCGGCAACGCTAAATGGCCTGACCACCGACAACACGGTGATTGGCACGACGGCAGGCTCCGTCGGAACAGGTGTGAATGCGGATCCGAATCTTGAGGTGGCGTGGACGGGGAGAGCCAGTTCCACGAATCTTTATGAATATGTGATGGTTTTTCAGCTTCCCACGCTTGCGCTTGGTGAGACGATTGGGATAGCGACCTTAAATTTCCGTTTGACGGGAGCGACGGTTGCCGTAGTTCCTGTGGATGGACTTGGCTTTAACATCGACTTGCATGGCTTGGCCTACCGTGCCAGTTCCACTGTTGTGGTTGGTGATTATTTTGTAGGAGCCAGCGACCCCTCCCCTTCAGCGACGCTGTTACAGAGTGACTTATTTGTTCAAGGCAGTCTGCCCACCGCCGGGGCCTACACAACCAGCGCATCCGGTTCGACAAATCTTGCGGCTTATTTGAACAATCAATACACCAACGGCGCAACGGGCGGAGCCGACCATGTCTTCGTTCGATTCACAGCGGATGCTTTTGACCTCAATGCGAGAATTCTCGTCGGAACAGCTAATAATATTGAAACTGCCAATCGACCATTCATTGAATACACCGTGGTGCCGGAACCTTCATCACTTGCCCTTTTGATGGTAACAGGGGCATGCCTGATCGGGCGACGCCGTCGGCCATCCAGATTTTAGATCATCAGATTTTTGGGGCAGGACCCACGGTTTCGCGGACCACCAGATGTCCATCCACTTGCAGGGATAATGCGGGGGCATTCGGGCTGGCGAGCCGTCGCTCAATGAGTTCTGGAACCATTCCGCCAATGGCTTCGAGCGGCAAACGGATTGTTGTCAGGAAGGGATGCTCGCAAATCGCGTCCGAAGTATCTCCATAGGAAACAACGCTCACATCCTCTGGCACGGCCCATCCTCGGGCTTTCAATACCTGCAATAAAGGGCGAGCGATGGTGTCACCTGCCACTACGATGGCTGTTGGCCGTGGCTTCATGGCTTCCCATGTTTTTATCCCCTTCTCCAAGGTCTCCATCAGAGTCTCATTGGCCCAGTCCCTCTCCATTTGAAGTAAATTCTTTGAGTTGCGGCCATTGATTAAGCGCACCGCATGTGCCCATGCCGCATGGCGGACCGCATTGGCGGAAACAATTTCTGCTTCAAGAAAATGACGCGAAGTGAAGGCGGTCTCCTCCAGTTCAAACGGAGAATGTCTGTCAACAACCGCCAACCACAACACATTGCGATGAGCCGATTCCCACAGAAAATGAAAGATCGTTTGGGTTGCCCGGCGCTCATTTGTCAAAACACTGTCAACACCCGACTGAAAATCATGAGGGGCCACATACACAACCGCCGTTTTTTTCCTGAGCTGTTGAATCCATTCGCTGGGCACCTTCTGTCTGAGAAGGACCCCATGGGGTTTGAATTGGCGCACCAACTCAAGAGCATCTGAGATTTGGAGCAGACAATCCTTTCGTGCAAACTTTGCTCCGTGTCCAAGGCGACCAACCAGCCCTGAAAAGAGGCGTTGTCCTAGTTCCGTTTCCTCGTAGTTTTTTGTTTGTGTGAAATAGGGACAGAGCAGCCTCAGCCGATGATCCGCTTGACCAGAACGGGCCTTAGGAGAGAGCAATCCGCCCGTTTGGCCGCCGTGCCCCAGCCTGCCCGCCACCCCCAGAATCTTCTGTCGTGTGAGATCTTTCACGTTGCTATGACCTCGCAATGCGCGGGAGACGGTCATTGGACTAAAGCCGGAAATTTTTGAAATCTCCTCTATTGTGGCTTGGTTTTTCCTCATTTCGGATGTCGAGATTCGCGAAAATCCCTCTCATGGTCACCTGAAATCTTGAAAAACCGATAAGACGCGCGTGACAAATCAAAAATGCGGGTTAGTATATTTTCTAATGGAACCCATTGAGACACCGGCCGTGGAGGAGTTGATTCGAAAGATTGGCATGGGAGATCGCGCCAGTTTTGAAGAATTCTACACCCGGTTTTCGGGTCTGATTTATTCGACGTCCCTGCGCGTGCTGGCCAACGAAACCGATGCACAGGATGTGGCCCAGGAAGTGATGTTCATGATTTGGGAGAAGGCACCCATGTATGATCCTGCCCGGGGAAAACCTTTGACTTGGGCGATCACCATGACGCGGAACAAGTCGATTGACCGTCTGCGTTCCCTGCAACGCCGGTATCGGCTTCATGATGACGTGCAGAACGAAAATGCCAGCAATGACATCTCAGCGAGCCGTGAGCCCTTCGAGGACCTGGACTCTTCAGAGAAAGGACGCATCCTTCGCACGGCGGTGATGAAGCTTAG